>CAMLRH010000077.1 GCA_946482375.1 uncultured Caulobacteraceae bacterium
CCAGGTCCCGAACATGACCTTCACCAAGACGAACTTCAGTTCGTACTCGGTGCAGATCCGCGGCATCGGCACGCAGGCGATTTCCGCGACCACCGATCCGGCGGTGGCGATCGCCTTCAACAACACGCCATTCATCCGCAACAGGTTCTTCGAGCAGGAATTCTACGACCTGCAGCGGGTCGAGGTGCTGCGGGGGCCGCAGGGAACGCTGTACGGCCGCAACGCCACGGCCGGTGTGGTCAACATCATCTCGGCCAAGCCCAGCTTCGGCTACGAGGCCAAGCTCTCTGCCGATGTCGCCAACTACAATTCGACGCGCCTCGAGGGGATGATCAACCTGCCGCTCGTCGAGGACAAGGTCGCGCTGCGGATCGCCGGCGCCTGGACCAAGCGGGACGGCTTTGCGACCAACGAACTGACAGGCCAGCCGATCGACGGGCGGGACCTGTGGTCGACGCGGGTCAGCCTGCGCTTTAGCCCCAACGACCGCATCGACGCCAACCTGATCTGGGAACACTTCGAGGAAGACGACGACCGGCTGCGGTCTGGCAAGCAGCTCTGCAAGAAGGACTTGGTCACCAACCTGCGGGGCGTTCCGGTCAGCCCGAACGGCCGCTTCCCGTCCAGTCAGGCGACCTATCAGCAGTCCCAACTGAGCCAGGGCTGCCTGCCGGCCTCGCTCTATTCGCCGGACTCGTTCGAAACGCCGAACGGCTTCCAGTTCGGCTTTTACTACCCGCTCGGGATGGTCGGTCTTCCGGAAGGGCTCTCTGGGGTCGATCCATACGCCAACCAGACACAGTCCCGCGATCTGCGGGTCATCGAGTCCATGGTCGAGCCGCGCTACATGGCCGAGAACGACACCGTAGAGCTGCAGGTCAACGTCGACCTGACCGACACGCTGACGCTGAGCTCGGAAACGGCCTGGGGCTCGGACCTCGTCTGGTCGACGCAGGACTATAACCGCTTCAACACCCGCCCCGGCGCCTGGGAACAGACCAACGATCGGCCCGGTGTGTTGGAGGACGGTGTCTTCTGCGATCCGCAGATCGGCTGCTCGGACCGCCTGATCGTCATCGACCTGTCGACGGGTAGAACGCGGCAGTTCAACCAGGAATTCCGTCTGGCCTCGAACTACGACGGGCCGTTCAACTTCAGCCTCGGGGCCAACTACACGCGGCTGGATTCGGTCGACAAATACTATGTCTTCTCAAACTCCTTTACCTTGTGGATGGCGGCGGCCTTCACCAGCCGGATCGAAGCGCCTTATGTCGGCGGGGTTTCCGACAACCACGAATGCTTCGGCGACGGCTATGAAATCATCGACCTCTCCGACCGGGGCGGCGTCGGCACGGCGGGCGCCTGCCGCTACATCGACCCGAACCCGCTCGAGAGCCTGAACGACCTCTCGCACCACTACTTCCTGTCGAAGAACCCCTACAAGCTGATCAGCTATGCGGCGTTCGGTGAAGCCTACTACAACATCGCCGAGAACCTGAAGGTCACCGCCGGCCTGCGCTGGACGGTGGACAAGAAGGAAGCCCCGCGCATCCCCAGCTGGGTGCTGGCGTCCGATATCGGTTATCCGGTGGCGGAGATCATCGAGCAGGAATGGCGCGAACCCACCGGCCGGCTGACCGTCGACTGGAAGCCGGACCTGACCTTCACCGACGAGACGCTGCTCTACGCCTCCTACGCCCACGGCTATAAGGCGGGCGGCGCCAACCCGCCGGTGGCGGGGGTGGCCCTGAACGCCTTCACGGCGGGGGGCGGGGCGGCCACGCCGACGAGCCACCGGAAGGTTTTCGACGCGGAGTTCGTCGACGCTATCGAAGTGGGAACCAAGAACACCCTGTTCGATGGGCGAATGACCCTGAACCTCGGCGCCTTCTATTATGACTACAAAGACTACCAGATTTCGCAGATCCTCGACCGCTCGGCGATCAACTCGAACTTCGACGCCGAGGTCTGGGGCGCGGAACTGGAAGCCGACTGGCGGCCACTGGACAACCTGCGCCTTGGTCTCAAGCTGGGCTACGAGGACACCCGGGTCGCCGACGGGGAGAAGGCGGTCGATGTCATGGACCGCTCCGACGGCAATCGCGTGGATCATCTTCCGGACGGAACCGAATTCCGCTGGATCGTGGTCAAGCCGTTCCCGATCTATCCGTCCAACTGCGTCATGCCGGATTACCTGTGGCTGCGCCCCATCAGCCTTACCGACCCGACGCTGCAGGTCAGCCAGGTCGGCAACGTGGCGGGCAGCGGCGAGTCCGGGCCGTGCGATGTCTCCTACTACCAGGGGCTCGATATCTTCACGATGCAGCCTTACGTGCCGGATCCGGCCGGCGGGCCGGGTTGGACGAACGCCGGGCAGGGGGCGCTGTACCCGAACTACCCGGGTTACAATCCCCTGTGGGCGCCGAACTTCGGGGCGGGCTTCGATCAGGACCTGTCAGGCAACGAACTGCCGAACGCGCCGCATTGGACGGCCACGATCACGGCCGACTACACCATCCCGCTGCCGGCCGACTGGCTCGCGACCCTACACACCGATCTCTATTATCAATCAGAGGCTTGGACCCGCATCTTCAACATGGAGGGCTACGACAAGCTCAAGGCCTATACCAATGTGAACTTCGCGGCGATCTTCACCAACGACGAGGCCGGCTGGCGCGTCATGGCCTATGTGAAGAACGTCTTCGACCGCGACAGCATCACGGGCGCCTTCCTCAATTCCGACGACACCGGCCTGACCACCAACGTCTTTCTGACCGAGCCCAGGCTGTATGGCCTGCGGGTCACCAAGGAATGGACGGGTGGCCCATGGTGGACCGGCGCCAACCCGAACCACACCGGACCCTACCCACTGACGGTCGAGATCGGCGGCCAGGTGCAGCGGCACGATGCGCCGTACGAGCCGATCCGGCCGGGCTTCCCCGATCTGCCGGCGAGCCTAGACATTTCCGACTCCGTCCAGAACACCGACCTCGACTGGGGCGACGGACGCGACGTGAAGCTGACCTGGCGGCCCAACGGCTCGCCCTGGACCGTCTCGCTCGCCACCCGCTACGGCAAGACCAACGGCACGGGTCCGTTCGCGCGGGCCGAGGAGCAGACCGACATCGTCTGCGGGCTCGATGGGGTGACCTACGGCCCCTACGACTTCAGCAAGTACTGCGATCCGGAGTATCTCGACGGCCGCTACTACGATCAGTTCAACGTCGCCATGACCAACTGGTCGACGGCGCGTTCGCTGCAAAACCGCGAGGAGCACCAGTTCGCGGACTTCACGGTCGGGCGGGATGTGGGCGTCGGCGGCCTCGACCGGTCCACCGTCTCGGCGGGCATCGCCTATGCCAAGTTCAAGTCACGCTCCAGCATCGTCGTCGACGGAGCCTATGACTGGTACCTGCCGGAGCAGTGGTTCTACCACTACCTCATCAACCCCGACGCGCCCCAAATCACCCATTCGCGCCACCAGTCGACCCTGACCTCGAACCGTGAATTCGAGGGGACGGGCCTGGAGGTGTCTTGGGACGCGGCCACGCGTCTGTTCGGCGGCGATGAGACGGGCGAGGTCGACGTCGAGTGGGGCCTGACCACCGGCATGCTGTTCGGCAAGCAGACCACGGAAACGTCCGGGCTCAACTGGGCCAGCACGTACGAGACTCACAACCCGTACAGCGGCTTCTCGACGCTCCCGCTCACGACCGTCAACACCCAGGTCTCCATTCCGCGAACGGACGACGAAACCGTCCCGCTGTTCGGCGCGAGTCTCGGCCTCTCCTATGAAATCCAGCGCGTGAAGATCGGCGCCGGCTATCGCTGGGAGCGGTACTTCGACGTGCTCGATGTCGGCTACGACGAGAAGGTCCAGGCCGACCGCACGATCGACGGGCCGTACTTCAAGCTCTCGCTCGGCTTCGGCGGCTAGCTCCGGCTTCGGTCCCCTCTGAACCGGATGTGACTGGGCGGCGGGTCATCCCCGCCGCCCTTTCTTTGCGCCCGAAGAAAATTTCAGCTGCCGAGGTACGGCGCCGCGACTTTTCGCCGTCTCTCGTTTGAGGGGCGGTGTCTTCCGGCATGGGATAGTCTCGCTCCGTTGGCGTCTGTTCAAAGGAGCGCGCGCTTGGCGCTGCCGTCCGAGCCCCCGGTCCTCGCCGCCGCCGTGTCCGCGGAGGACGTCGGCGCGTGGATGGTGGAGTACGGCCCGGCGCTGCGGCGGTTCTTCAGCAAGCGGGTCGGCGCGAGTGACGCTGACGACCTCGTGCAGGAGGTCTTCCTGCGGCTACAGGCGCGGGCGGCGGGCGAGGCGCTGGAGAACGTCGAGCGCTACCTGTTCCGCATCGCCAACAACGTGCTGGTCGACCGGCACCGCCATCTGACCAGCCACGCCGTTTCTTACGTCGATCCGTTGGACGGCCTGTTCGACGTCGCCGATGAACTGTCGCCTGAGCGGACGCTGATGGCCAGGCAGACGCTGAGCCAGCTCAGCCTGGCGCTGCGCGAACTGCCGCCCCGCACCCGCGACGCCTTCATCTTCCACCGCTTCGAGGAGATGACCTACCCGGTGATCGCGAGGCGCATGGGCATTTCGGTCAACGGCGTGGAGAAGCTGATCAAGCGGGCGCTGGCGCAATTGTCGGTCAAGGTGGAGCGCCGTCTATGACCGAGATGCTGCACGAGACGCTCGAGGAGATCGCCGCCGGCTGGGTCGCCCGCCAGCGCTCCGGCGTCATGACCGATCAGGAGGCGCGCGACCTCGAGCTGTGGCTGTCGGCCGAGCCCACCCACCGCGAGGCGTTCGAGCATGTCGAAAGCCTCTGGCGGCTGTCGGCCGGCCTGCGCACCGACCCGCAGATCATGAGCCTTCGCGACGCGGCGATGGCGGCGCATCCGCCGCGCCGGTGGCGCTGGATGGCGGGCGCCGCGGCAGCCGCCGCCGTCGTCATGGCCGTGGGCGGTTGGAGTCTGTTCAGCGGCCCCCAGCAGCAGGTGTTCAGCACGGGCGTGGGCCAGACGGCGACCGTCACGCTGGAAGACGGCACGCTGGTCACGCTCGACACGAATACCCGCCTGCGGGCGCGCGAGACGGGGGACAGCCGCCTCGTCCGCCTCGACCGGGGGCAGGCCTTCTTCAAGGTCGCCAAGGATCCGTCGCGGCCGTTCTCGGTGACGGCCGGCGACAAGACCATCACCGCGCTCGGCACCGCCTTCAACGTGAGGCTCGACCGGGGCCGCGTCGAGGTGATCCTGGAAGAGGGCAAGGTGAAGGTCGCCGGCGTGAAGCCGCCGCCGCTGCTCGCCCCCGTAACGAGGACGCCGCCGGTCGCCGAGATGGCGCCGGGCTCGCGGCTGGTCGCGGCCGACTCCAAGAACTGGCGGATCGCCAAGGTCGACGTGGCCGAGGCGACCAGCTGGCGGCAGGGTCAGCTCGTCTTCGTTCGCCGACCGCTGGGCGACGTGGCCGCCGAGCTGAACCGCTATTCGGAAAAGAAGATCGTGGTGCAGGACGACACGCTGGCGGCCGCGCCGATCACCGGCGGCTTTGCGGTCGGGGACGTGAACGCCTTCGTCGAAGCGGTCGAAAGCTATGGCCTGGGCTATGTCGCGTCGAATTCCGAGCAGGCCGTGGTGCTGCAGGCCGAATAAATAAAAATGATGAAGTACGGCGCCGCCGATTTCTTTCGTCTCTCAGGCAGGGGGCAGGTTTCGCCCCCGAAAACATAGCCGGGGGGACGCTGGACATGCGACGTGGAAGAAACCTGCTGATGGCGAGCGCCGCCGCCATCGTTTGCCTGATCGGCGCGCCCGCCGTGGCGGCGGAAACCCAGTTCAACATCGCGCCGCAGTCGCTCGAAACGGCGCTGGCCGACTTCTCCTCGCAAAGCATGCTGCCGGTGCTGGCGACGCCGGAAATCACCGGCGCCAAACAGACGCGGGGCGTTGTCGGCGCAACCGAGCCGGCGAGCGCGCTGGCCTCGCTGCTGCAGGGCACAGGTCTGACCTATCGGCGCCAAGGCGACACCTTCCTCATCGTTCCGGAAGGCGGCGCCGACCCCCAGTCCGAAAGCGCCGTGGGGGGCGGCGCTGAGGGGACCGTCGAGGGCCTGATCGTCACCGCGCAGAAGCGCGAGGAAAATATCCAGGACGTGCCGATCGCCATTTCGGCCTTCACCCAGAAGGAGCTCGAAGCCCAGAAGATCGAGGGCGGCTTCGACCTGCTGAAGGCGATCCCGAACGTCACCTTCTCGAAGAACAACTTCACCAGCTACAACTTCTCGATCCGCGGCATCGGCACTAAGGCGGTGTCGGCCACCACGGACCCGGGTGTGGCGGTCAGCTTCAACAACGTCGCGCTGATCCAGAACCGCCTGTTCGAGCAGGAATACTTCGACATCGAGCGTGTCGAGGTCCTGCGCGGCCCGCAGGGAACGCTCTACGGGCGCAACGCCACGGCGGGCGTCATCAACGTCATCAGCGCCAAGGCCGACCTGAACGACTTCGAGGGCTGGGTGAAGGGGGAGGTCGGCAACTACGACACCAAGCGCATCTCGGCGATGGTCAACGTGCCGCTGGTCGACGACAAGCTGGCGATCCGCCTCTCCGGCGCGCTCACCGACCGCGAAGGCTACGACTTCAACTCGATCACCGGAAATCCCGTGAACGGCCGCAGCCTGTGGTCGACGCGCGCGACGCTGGACTTCCGTCCCACCGACCGCTTCCAGGCGGAACTGGTCTGGGAACGCTTCGAGGAAGACGACAACCGCTCGCGAACCGGCAAGCAGCTCTGCCACCGCGACAACGGCCCAACGGAAATAGACGGGCAGGTGATCGGCGAGGGCGCCAGCGAACTTCTGCAACTGCTCTCGCGCGCCTCGTTCACGCCGGGCTGTGCGCCGGGCTCGCTGTACGACGAAAAGGCCTATGGCACGCCCAACGGCCTGGCTCTGCCGTTCATCTACACCCTGCTGCAATACACCTACGGCTTCACGCCCATCGGCTATGAAACCCCCTGGGTGGTGAACGGGCAGGTCGACTTCAACGCCAGGCCGGTGACCGTCATCGACCTGACTGACCCCTACGGTGGGCTGGAGCAGTCGCACAACCTGCGGGAAATCGCGTCGGTCCGCGATCCGGTCTATCGGGCAAAGGCCGACGTCCTTCAGTTGAACATGACGTTCGACATCACCGACGACCTGACGCTGTATTCCCAGACCCTGTACAACAAGGACAGCACCTACTCCTTCCAGGATTTCAACCGCTTCAACACGCTGCCGATCATCAACGACACCAGCACCTTCTACAGCCCGCGCACCGGCGACTACACGGACGAAAACCCGGCGCCGCGCAGCCAGTATGCGTCGCTGGCCCCGGGCGGTGTTTTCTGCGATCCGCAGCTCGGCTGCACGAACCGCATGGCGGCGTTCGACATCGCCCAGGCCGAGGCCAAGCAGTTCACCCAGGAGCTGCGGCTGCAGTCGAATTATGACGGTCCGCTGAATTTCAGCTTCGGCGCCAACTACACCAAGTTCGATGTCGAGGCTGACTACTACGTCTTCAACAACCTGATCACGGCGACGTCGCTGGCGCTGTTCCTGTTCAACAACCAGCCGGACTACACCAAGTGCGGCCTGACCAAGGCGTTCGACTTCACCGTCCCGTACGGTACCTTCTACTTCCCCGGTGAGGTCACGCCGCCGATTTCGATGGAGGACCCGAACATCGGTTGTCCCTACATCGACCCCAACCCGGTGGAGAGCATCAACGGTGAGGGCCACAACTACTATCGCAGCAAGAACCCCTATCACCTGAAGTCCTGGGCCGGGTTCGGCGAGGCCTACTGGCAGGTGCGCGAGGACCTGAAGATCACGGCGGGCCTGCGCTACACGGAAGACCGCAAACGCTTCACGCCGTATCCGACCCAAGTGCTGATGACCGGCGCCGTCTTCGTCTTCGGCACCATCAATCGCGGCCTGGCTCCCGGCGAAGACATGAACCAGGAGTGGGGCGAGTGGACCGGGCGTCTCGGCTTTGACTGGAAGCCGGAGATCTCCTTCACCGACGAGACGATGCTCTACGGCTTCTATTCGCGCGGCTACAAGGGCGGCGGCGCCAACCCGCCGCGGGTCGGCTTCGCGCCGGGCCTCGTCCCGTACCTGCCGAAGGACTACGCCGACGTCTTCGATCCGGAGTTTGTGAACGCCTGGGAGGTCGGTTCCAAGAACACCCTGCTGGGCGGCGCCCTGCGCCTGAACACCGGGGCCTTCTTCTACGACTACGAGGGCTATCAGGTCTCCAAGGTGGTGGACCGAAGCATCGCCAACGAGAACTTCGATGCGAAGGTCTGGGGCCTGGAGCTTGAAACCTTCTTCACACCCAGCGAGCACTTCCAGCTCATCGCCAACGTCGGCTACCTGAACACCGAGATCGCCGACGGCGAGCGTTCGATCGACGTCTTCAACCGCACCCAGGGCGATCCGAACTATGTCCTGGTGAAGCCCTTCGTCACCTTCCCGTCGAACTGCGTCGCGCCGCTGAACGTCGTGAAGAACATCATGGGCGACATCGGCTATCTGACCAGCGTTTGCCAGATGGTGATCCCCGAGTTCAACGGCATCCCCGACCCGGACCTGGGGGGCATCTACAGCCCCTACAACTATCCGGAGCTCAACGGCGGCGCCGGGATCTATCAGGAGCTGGGCGGCAACGAACTGCCGAACTCGCCCCACTGGACCGCCAACATCGGTGGCCAGTACGTGTTCGACTTCCGCGAAGGATGGACGGCCACGGTGCGCGCCGACGCCTACTGGCAGTCGCAGTCCTGGGCGCGGGTGTACAACGCCACCAACGACAAGCTGCACGGCTGGTACAACGCCAACCTGTCGCTCTGGATCGAGAACGACGACGGCCTGAAGATCGAGCTCTACGCCAAGAACCTGCTCGACAAGACGCCGATCACGGACGCGTTCCTGAACTCGGACGACAGCGCGCTGACGACCAACGTCTTCGTGCTTGATCCGAGGCTGATCGGCCTGTCGATCCGCAAGGAATTCTAGAAGACGAGGTGTTTCCGGGTCCCCCCTTCGACCCCGGATTCCACTGAAGGCGGCGGGTCTCGACCACCCGTCGCCTTCCTTGTTGTCAGGTCGTCGGCGGCAACTCCGACTCGCCCTCCAGCACGTCGAAGACCGTCGGCGGGCCCTTCATCGACTGGCGAAGCATGGCCAGGCCGCCGATCAGCGCCAGCAGGATGACGAGGAGCACGCAGTTCAAAAGCCACTTCGTCATGGCCTTCTCGACCTTGTACTGCGGGCCCTGCACAACGGTTCGGCCGACCGCCGCGGTGACGATGGCCAGCAGGATGCCGACGGTGAAAAACGCCAGGTCGTTCATGCGCGTTCTCCCTGCCGACAAGCTTAGCCCTGACCCGCACGGCTTGCGAAACGGCAGGGTGTCGCACGATCGTGGGGACAGCGATTTTTTCATGCGCCCGCATAGGGATGCGCCGCTTTCCCGCATCCTCCATACTGGAGGTGTCCCGAATGCACCCCGGTGGGTTGGAGCGTATGGCGTCCTCGCCGAAGCCTCCGCGCGTGGAAGCGCCGTCCTCGGCAGGCTTGTCCGAGGGCGCCGACCTGCATGCCTGGGTGGTGCAGTACGGTCCGGCCCTGCGCCGCTACTTCATGCGGCGCGCGCCCGCCGCCGATCTCGACGACCTCGTGCAGGAGGTCTTCCTGATGATGCAGGCGCGCGGCTCCGGATCCGAGATCGAGAATGTCGAGGGCTACCTGTTCCGCACGGCGGCCAATGTGCTCGGCATGCGCCGGCGGCG
>CAMLRH010000078.1 GCA_946482375.1 uncultured Caulobacteraceae bacterium
CGCGGATCATCGACTTCTTGGCTTCCTCGGTCGCCTTGCGGATGGCTTCCGGCACTTCACGAGCCTTGCCGTGGCCGAAGCCGACGCGGCCCTTCTGGTCGCCGACGACCATCAGGGCGGCGAAGCTGAAGCGGCGGCCGCCCTTAACGGTGGCGGCGACGCGGTTGATGTGGACGAGCTTCTCGACGATGTCGCTGTCGCGTTCTTCTTCGCGATTGCGGCGGTCGCCACGCTCTTCGTTCCTGCGGGCCATTCGTAATCCCTTAGAAATTCAGGCCGGCTTCGCGCGCGGCGTCGGCCAGGGCCTTGACCCGGCCATGATAGACATAGCTGCCGCGGTCGAAGACGACGTCTGTGACGCCCTTCTCCTTGGCGCGCTCGGCGACCAGCTTGCCGACGCGGGCGGCGGCGTCCTTGTCCGAGCCCTTGGCCTTGGCCTTGGCCTTCTTCTCGCCTTCCAGCGAGGAGGCGGCGGCCAGGGTCACGCCGTTCTGATCGTCGATGATCTGGGCGTAGATGTTCTTGGACGAGCGGAACACCGACAGGCGCGGGCGGCCGTTCGACAGCGCCCGGAGGCGCGTGCGCGTGCGCTGGGAGCGCTTGGCGGCGGATTGGCGGGAAGTGAGGGCCATGGCTTACTTCTTTTTGCCTTCTTTGCGGCGGACCTGCTCGCCGGCGTAGCGCACGCCCTTGCCCTTGTAGGGCTCGGGCGGACGGATGCGGCGGATCTTGGCCGCGGTCTCGCCGACCAGCTGCTTGTCGATGCCGCTGATCTTGATCTCGGTCTGCTTGGGCACCGCGAAGGTCACGCCCTGCGGCGCCGGAATGTCGACGTCGTGGGAGAAACCCAGCTGCATGGAGAGCGCATTGCCCTTCATCGCCGCGCGGTAGCCGACGCCGACCAGCTCGAGCGTCTGCTCGTAACCGGTGGTGACGCCCACGACCATGTTGTTCACCAGCGAACGCGACAGGCCCCACATGGCGGCGGCGCGCTTGCTTTCGTCGCGAGGCGTCAGCGTCAGCGACGAGCCTTCCTGGGCCACTTCGATCTCGTCGGCCACGGTCCAGGCGAGCTGACCCTTCGGGCCCTTCACCGTCACCGTCTGACCTTCCAGCGTGAGGGTCACGCCGTTCGGTATCTCGATGGGCTTCTTGCCGATACGCGACATATCAATACACCCGGATGAGAACTTCGCCGCCGACGTTGGCGTCGCGCGCGGCGTTGTCTGACATCACGCCCTTGGGCGTCGACAGGATCGAGATGCCCAGGCCGTTCTTGATCGGCTTGAGGTCCTTGATCGAGGAGTAGACGCGGCGGCCAGGCTTCGACACGCGGCTGATCTCGGCGATCACCGGCTGGTTGTCGAAGTACTTCAGCTCGATCTCGAATTCGGGGAACGCGCCGGGCTTTTCCACGAGCGTGTAGCCGCGGATGTAGCCCTCGTCGGCCAGCACGTCGAGGACGCGGGCGCGCAGCTTGGAAGCCGGCGTCGAGACCTTGGCGCGCTTGCGTTCAGCGGCGTTCCGGATGCGGGCGATCATATCGCCGATGGGGTCGTTGACCATTTCAGACCCTCCTTACCAGCTCGACTTGACGAGGCCGGGGATCAGCCCCTGCGAGCCGAGCTCGCGCAGGGAGATCCGGCTCATCTTCAGCTTGCGGTAGTAGGCGCGCGGGCGGCCCGTGATCTCGCACCGGTTACGGATGCGGGTCGCGGACGAGTTGCGCGGCAGTTCCGCCAGCTTCAGCCGGGCTTCGAAACGTTCTTCGAGCGGCAGGCTCTCGTCGTTGGCGATCGCCTTCAGCGCGGCGCGCTTCTCGGCGTTCTGCTTGACGAGCTTCTTGACCATCTCGTTGCGGTTGACGGCGCTCTTCTTGGCCATGTGCTTCTTTCCTTCCCGCTCTTAGCTGTTGAACGGGAACTGGAATTCCGCGAGGAGCGCCTTGGCCTCCTCGTCGGTCTTCGCGGTCGTGGTGACGATGATGTCCATGCCCCAGATCTGGTCGATCTGGTCATAGTTGATCTCCGGAAACACGATGTGCTCCTTCAGGCCCATGGCGTAGTTGCCACGGCCGTCGAAGCTCGTGCCCTTCAGGCCCCGGAAGTCCTTCACGCGCGGCAGCGCGATGGTGATCAGGCGGTCCAGGAACTCATACATGCGGTCCTTGCGAAGGGTGACCTTCGCGCCGACCACCATGCCCTCGCGGATCTTGAACTGGGCGATGGACTGACGGGCCTTGGTGGCGACCGGCTTCTGACCGGCGATGAGGGCAAGGTCCTTCATCGCGGCCTGGGCCTTCTTGGAGTCCGCCACGGCCTCGCCGATCCCCATGTTGAGGACGATCTTGTCCAGCTTGGGGACCTGCATCTCGTTCGTGTAGCCGAACTTCTCCTTCATCGCGGCGCGGACGCGCTCGCGATACTGGGTCTTCAGCCGGGGTTCGTAAGCTTGCTCAGCCATGGATCACCTCGCCGGTGGTCTTGGCGAACCGCACCTTCTTGTCTCCTTCCGTGCGGAAACCGACGCGGGTCGGCTTGCCGGCGGAGTCGACGATGGCGACGTTCGACAGATGAAGCGGCGCTTCCTTGTGCTTGATGCCGCCCTGCGGATCGAGCTGGGTGGGACGGGTGTGGCGCTGGACCATGTTGAGGCCCTCGACCACCACGCGGTTCTCCTTCGGGAAAACCTTCGTGACATTGCCGGTGCGGCCCTTGTCCTTGCCGGTCAGGACGACGACGCGGTCGCCCTTCTTGATCTTCGCCGCCATCACAGCACCTCGGGGGCGAGAGAAATGATCTTCATGTGGTTCTTGGCGCGCAGTTCGCGAGGAACCGGGCCGAAGATCCGCGTGCCGATCGGCTCGCTCTGCTTGTTGACGATCACCGCCGCGTTCTTGTCGAAGCGGATGACCGAGCCGTCCTTGCGCTTGATGCCCTGCGACGTGCGCACGACGATGGCCTGAAGGACGTCGCCCTTCTTCACGCGGCCACGCGGGATGGCTTCCTTCACGGAGACGACGATCTTGTCGCCTACGTGGGCGTAGCGGCGCTTGGCCCCGCCAAGCACCTTGATGCACATGACCCGGCGCGCGCCCGAATTGTCGGCGACGTCCAGGTTAGTTTGCATCTGGATCATGGGTCTAAACCTTCCAGACTAGGCTTCGGCCTTGGGAAGCACTTCCCAGGTCTTCAGCTTGGACTTCGGCGCGCACTCGACGATCTTGGCGATTTCGCCCGCCTTGTAGGCGTTGGTCTCGTCGTGAGCGTGATACTTCTTCGACCGGCGCACGGTCTTGCGCAGCAGCGGGTGCAGGAAGGTCCGCTCGACCTTCACGACCACCGTCTTGTCGCCCTTGTCGGAGACGACCACGCCTTCGAGAATACGTTTCGGCATCGGTGTTTCCTTACGCGGCCGGCTTGGACCGCAGCACGGTCTTGATCCGCGCGATGTCCTTGCGGATTTCGTTCGCGCGGTGGGTCTTTTCCATCTGACCGGTCGCCGCCTGAAAGCGCAGGTTGAACTGCTCCTTCTTCAGGTTCAGCAGCGCCTCCGACAGCTGGTCGGGCGTCATGCCCCGGATTTGGTCGATCTTCATGGTCAATGCTCCGCCGCCGCGTCGATCCGCGTGACGATCCGCGTGCGGATCGGCAGCTTGGCGGCGCCGAGTTTCAGGGCGTCGCGCGCGATATCGTCGGCCACGCCGTCGATTTCAAACATGATGCGGCCAGGAGCCACACGGGCGGCCCAGTACTCGACCGAGCCCTTGCCCTTGCCCATGCGGACTTCGGCCGGCTTGTCGGTGACCGGCAAGTCCGGGAAGATGCGGATCCACACCCGGCCCTGACGCTTCATGTGACGCGTGATGGCCCGGCGGGCGGCTTCGATCTGGCGGGCGGTGATGCGCTCGGGCTCCACGGCCTTGAGGCCGTACGAGCCGAAGTTCAGCAGCGTGCCGCCCTTCGAGTTCCCGTGGATGCGGCCCTTGAAGGCCTTCCGGTACTTGGTTTTCTTCGGTGACAGCATGGTACTTAGGCCTCAGCTCCCCGGCCGCGGTCGCGACGGGGCCCGCGGGGGCCACGGTCGTCACGGTCGCGATCACGCCCACCACCCTCGCCGGCCGGGCCGGACTCGCTCGACAGGCGCTTGTCCAGCGCCATCGGGTCGTGCTCCAGCACCTCGCCCTTGAAGATCCAGACCTTCACGCCGATGATGCCGTAAGTCGTCTTGGCTTCGGCGAAACCGTAGTCGATATCGGCGCGCAGGGTGTGCAGCGGCACGCGGCCTTCGCGATACCACTCCATCCGCGCGATTTCGGCGCCGCCCAGGCGACCCGAAACGTTGATGCGGACGCCCTTGGCGCCCAGGCGCATGGCCGACTGCATCGAACGCTTCATGGCGCGGCGGAAAGCCACGCGACGCTCGAGTTGCTGGGCGATGTTCTCGGCAACCAACTGGGCGTCGACTTCCGGCTTGCGGATCTCAACGATGTTCAGGTGCACCTCGCCCTCGGTCAGGGCGGCCACGTCCTTGCGCAGCTTCTCGATGTCCGCGCCCTTCTTGCCGATGATCACGCCCGGGCGCGCGGCATAGATGGTGATGCGGCACTTCTTGTGCGGACGCTCGATGACGATGCGCGACACGCCGGCTTGATAAAGGCGCTTCTTCAGCTCACGGCGGACCTTGACGTCCTCGTGCAGCAGCTTGCCGTACTCGCGACCGGCGGCGAACCAGCGCGAGTCCCAGGTGCGGTTGACGCCGAGCCGCAGCCCGACCGGATTGACTTTCTGACCCATCAGGCGGCCTCACCCAGCTCGCGGACCACGATGGTGATCTCGCTGAACGGCTTTTCGATACGCGCCGCCCGGCCGCGCGCGCGCGGCGAGAAACGCTTCATAATCAGGTTCTTGCCCACGAAAGCCTCGGCGACGACCAGGGAGTCGATGTCGAGGTTGTGGTTGTTCTCGGCGTTCGAGATGGCGCTGTAGAGCGCCTTGCGAACGTCCTTGGCGATGCGCTTGTGGCTGAACTCGAGCTCGTTCAGCGCCTTCTGCACCCTCAGGCCGCGGATCGACTGGGCCACGAGGTTCAGCTTGCGCGCCGAGGTCCGCAGGGTGCGGACCTTGGCCATCGCTTCGGCGCCGGTGAGACGGCGGTCCTTGGCTTTCTTGCTCATGGCCTACTTCCTCTTGGCCTTCTTGTCGGCCGCGTGGCCCGGGAAGTTCCGCGTCGGCGCGAACTCGCCCAGCTTGTGACCGACCATGTCCTCGGAAACGAGGACCGGCACGTGCTTCTGGCCGTTGTGCACGCCGAAGGTCAGGCCGACGAACTGCGGCATGATGGTCGAGCGGCGCGACCAGGTCTTGATGACGTCCTTGCGGCCGGAGCCCTGCGAGGCTTCCGCCTTCTTGAGCAGGTATCCGTCGACGAACGGGCCTTTCCAGACAGAGCGTGTCATGGCTTAGCGGGCCTTCTTGGCTTTGTGACGGCTGCGGATGATGAACTTGTCCGTAGCCTTGTTGGTGCGGGTCTTGCGGCCCTTCGTGGGCTTGCCCCACGGCGTGACCGGGTGACGGCCGCCCGAGGTGCGGCCTTCGCCGCCGCCGTGCGGGTGGTCGATCGGGTTCATGGCGACGCCGCGGACGTGCGGGCGGAAGCCCTTGTGACGGACGCGGCCGGCCTTGCCGAGCGTCTCGTTCATGTGGTCCGGGTTCGACACCGCGCCGACCGTGGCCATGCAGCTGTCCTGGACCATGCGCAGCTCGCCCGAATTCAGGCGGATCTGGGCGTAGCCGGCGTCACGGCCGACCAGCTGGGCGTAGGCGCCGGCCGAACGGGCGATCTGGCCGCCCTTGGCGGGCTTCAGCTCGACGTTGTGGATGATGGTGCCGATCGGCAGGCCGCGCAGCGGCGCGGCGTTGCCCGGCTTCACGTCCACCTTCTCAGCGGCCAGCACCTCGTCGCCGACCTTGATGCGCTGGGGCGCCAGGATGTAGGCGAGCTCGCCGTCGGCGTAGCGGATCAGGGCGATGAAAGCCGTGCGGTTCGGATCGTACTCGAGACGCTCGACTGTCGCCGGGACGTCGAACTTGCGGCGCTTGAAGTCGATCTTGCGATAGAGGCGCTTGGCGCCGCCGCCACGGAAGCGAACGGCGATGCGACCGCCGCCGCCACGGCCGCCGGTCTTGGTCAGACCTTCGACGAGCGACTTCTCGGGCTTGCCCTTGTGGAGCTCGCTGCGGTCGACGAGGACCAGGCCGCGGCGGCCCGGCGACGTCGGATTGAACTGCTTCAGAGCCATCTCTTAGAGCCCCGTGCTGATGTCGATCGACTGGCCCTCGGCCAGCGTCACGATGGCTTTCTTGACGTCCGAGCGACGGCCCGGGCGACCGCGGAAGCGCTTGGTCTTGCCCTTCACGTTGAGGGTATTGACCTTGGTCACCTTGACCTTGAACAGCTCTTCGATCGCGGCGGCGATTTCGTCCTTCGTCGAGTCCTGAGCGACCTTGAAGACGACCTTGTTCTGCTCGGAGAGCAGGGTCGCCTTTTCGGTGATCACCGGCGAAAGGATGACGTCGTAGTGGCGAGCGGTGGCGGCCATCAGGCGGCTTCCTTCTCAGCAAACCGCGCGCGGATCGCGTCGACCGCATCCTTGGTCAGGACGAGGGTGTCGCGACGCAGCACGTCATAGACGTTCAGGCCGGCGTTCGGCAGCACGTCCACGTTCGGGATGTTGCGGGCCGCCAGCGCGAAGTTGGCGTCCACTTCGGGGCCCGCGATGATCAGCGCGTTCTTCAGGCCAATGCCGGCGAACTGACCACGCAGGGCGGCCGTCTTCGGCTCCTTCAGCGTGGCGGCGTCGAGCACCACCAGCGTCCCGGCCTTGGCCTTCGACGACAGGGCGTGCTTCAGCGCCAGCGCGCGAATCTTCTTGGGCAGGTCGAAGGCGTGGCTGCGGACCACGGGACCGTGGGCCTTGGCGCCGCCGACGAACTGGGCCGCCCGGCGCGAACCGTGACGAGCGCCGCCGGTGCCCTTCTGGCGGTACATCTTCTTGCCCGTGCGCGAGACTTCGTTGCGCACCTGGATCTTGTGGGTGCCGGCGCGGCGCTTGGCGAGCTGCCAGGTGACGACGCGCTGCAGGATGTCCCCGCGGATATCCTCGATGCCGAAGATGTCGTCAGGCAGCTCGATCGAGCCGCCCTTGCCGCCGTCCAGTTTGATGACGTCGAGTTTCATTGTTGTTCTTCGCCCCCTTCGCTCGGGGCCGCCTCTTCGCCGCCTTCGGCGGGAGCAGCTTCTTCCTGGGCGCCGGTGTCTTCGGCGGCCGCTTCGACCGGGGCCTCGGTTTCGGTCACCGGCGCTTCGGCGACGGCCTCTTCGGCGGCGACTTCTTCGACGGGAGCCTCGGCCGGAGCTTCTTCAACGGCGGGAGCGGGAGCTTCCTCGCCCGCCCTGCGGAAGGCGCCCGGGATCGGCAGATCCTGGGGAGCCTTGGCCTTCACCGCGTCGCGGATCTTGACGTAGCTGCCCTCAGTGCCCGGAACGGCGCCCTTCACCAGGATCAGGCCGCGGTCGGCGTCCACTTTCCAGATGGTGAGGTTCAGCGTGGTGACGGTTTCCTGGCCGAGGTGGCCGGCCATCTTCTTGCCCGGGAAGGTGCGGCCCGGGTCCTGACGGTTGCCGGTCGAACCGTGCGAACGGTGGGAGACCGAGACACCGTGGGTGGCGCGAAGGCCCCCGAAGTTCCAGCGCTTCATGGCGCCGGCGAAGCCCTTACCGACGGTGACGCCCTGGATATCGACCTTCTGGCCGGCGACGAAGTGGTCGGCGGTGAATTCCGCGCCCACGTCGATCAGGTTGTCCTCGGAGACGCGGAACTCGGAAACAATCCGCTTGGGCTCCACGGCCGCCTTGGCGAAGTGCCCGCGCATGGCGTTGGAGGTGTTCTTGGGCTTCTTAGGCCCAGCGCCGAGCTGGAGGGCGACGTAGCCGTCGCGGTCCATCGTGCGCTGGCCGGTGACCTGGCAGCCGTCGAGGCTGAGCACGGTCACGGGCACGTGCTGACCCGCTTCATCGAAGAAGCGCGTCATGCCGAGCTTTTTGGCGATCACGCCGGTACGCATGGCGGTCCCCTTAGAGCTTGATCTCGACGTCCACGCCGGCGGACAGGTCGAGCTTCATCAGCGCGTCCACGGTCTGCGGCGTGGGGTCAACGATATCGAGCACGCGCTTGTGCGTGCGGATTTCGAACTGCTCGCGCGACTTCTTGTCGATGTGCGGCGAGCGGTTGACGGTGAATTTCTCAATGAGCGTGGGCAGGGGAATCGGTCCCCGTACGGTGGCGCCCGTGCGCTTGGCCGTGTTCACGATCTCGCGGGTGGAATGATCCAGCACGCGGTGATCGAAGGCCTTGAGCCGGATGCGGATGTTCTGACGATCCATATCGCTCGTGTTTCCCTACAGACGGCGGCCCGCCCGCGTGATCTCGACCATTTCAAAGACCAACCCCGAACCGCCTTGCGACGGAACGGACGCGAAAGTCCGCAAAAACGATTGAGGCCCACGCGAACCTTCGCGAGGGCCCAACTTCCCGAAACGCGCCAAACAGCACTGTCACAGGTCGTTCCGCGAACCGCGTCTGCGCCCGAAAACGCACGGCCGGTCCAACAGAGGCGCGGGTCATACCCGTCCGAGTCTGGTGCGTCAAGCGGAGGCGGAAGCCTGCGGCGCCACGTTCCTCATCCTGCAAATTCAGGTTTCGTTAAGAGCTTGTGGCCGAGGCGTCACACCACGGCCCGGAATGGGGAAATCGGCCGCAACAAGCTTGAGCAGACGAGCGAAGCCTCCTACCTGCGCGCCACCCGGACGAAGAGCCGGGCGTTCAGAAAATGGGGATTACCTAATGAAGAAGATTCTGTTCGCGACCGCTATGGCGGCCGCCACCCTGACTGCGACCTCGGCCCTGGCCGCGGCGACCGGCTATGCCGGCGTCTCCGGCAGCACCACCAAGGTTCAGGTGAGCGGCGACGAAGCCCACGTTGACGCCCTCGGCGTCCACGGCGCGGTCTTCGCTCCGATCAACGAGACCATCGGCATTCAGGTCGACGCCAGCTACACCGACGCCGAGGATTCCGAAGGCGTCGCCGTTGGCACCGTGCACCTTATCGGCGATCTGGGTGAGCAAATGCGCATCGGCGCTTTCGTGGGCGCCGCCGAAGTCGCTGACGAAACCGCCATCGCTGGCGGCGTGGAAGGTCAGGTCCACTACGACCGCGTGACGCTGGCGGCCAACGCCGCTTACGCCACGGTCGATGAATACGACCTCGACGTCTGGGGCCTGTCGGGCGAAGCTCGCTTCTTCGTCAACGACAACGTCCGCATCGACGGCGGCATCGGCTGGGCCTCGGCCGACGCGGAAGGCTTCGAAGCCGAAGGCTGGACGGCCGGTCTCGGCGCCGAAGCCCGCTTCTACGGCCCGGCCAGCGTCTTCCTCGCGTACAACTACGCCGAGGCGGACGAGCTGGACGTGACGGCCAACACCATCACGCTGGGCATGCGCTTCAGCTTCGATGGTTCGCTGAAGGAGCGTGACCGCGCTGGCGCGAGCTTCGGCGGCATCCAGAACCTGCTGACGATCGCTTCGTTCTAAGCGGCCTGGACTTTACAGACGAACGCCCCGGAGGCTTCGAGCCTCCGGGGCGTTTTTCTTTTCGGCCTTCGCTCCCTCCCCGAGAAGGAGAGGTGGAAGGATCGCTACTCGACGATCTTAGCCACCACGCCGGCGCCGACGGTGCGGCCGCCTTCGCGGATGGCGAAGCGCAGGCCCTGGT
>CAMLRH010000079.1 GCA_946482375.1 uncultured Caulobacteraceae bacterium
CGAGGTGCCAAAAAGCGCACGAATGCATACCCGACACATGAACCGCCTAGGCCCAAATTTCTCGCGTCAAGGCAGCATTTTACTCCCGAAGGACCGGTTACTCTATCAGGCGCTCGCCGATGAAGCGACTGATCTTATTGGCAAGAAAACCGACCATACGAGATCGTTCAGCCATCAATTGGCCGCACCCGATAGCGAGGCGATGTTTCTCTCTACACGCGTCTGCTGGAACGACTTTCAAAAGGCTCTTGCGACGCTCTCGAAGAAGGAGGGCAACAAGTATGTCATGCGGACGGATGTGGCGAACTGCTTTGCGTCCCTGAATCAGCACATCCTCATAAACACGCTCATGGATGCCGGCTACCCGAAACCACTGTGCGATCGCCTAGAGAAGATGCTCACCGCTTACACCGGAGAGAGAAGCTCTCGTGGCATATTGCAGGGAATTTATCCCTCGGACTTGCTTGGCAATTTCTATTTGGTACCCATAGATCGCATACTCAAGGACATAAAGGTCGATTCCGCTCGATATGTGGATGACATCTATATCTTTGCGAAGACTGCCGACGAAGCAGAGCGGATCATGCGACACCTGACGGAGGCGCTCAGATCGTACGATTTGGCGCTCAATGAGAGCAAATCTCAGCTAATGCCCGCCAGCTATCTGATGGTGGATGAGCCCGACCTTGAGGAGCTGTTTAAGGGTGCGGTCGCCGAGATATCGGATCAGCTTGAAGATAGCGATTTCGGCACCGACTATGGCTTTCAATCCGACTGGGACGAAGACGATGAGGAAGACGAAGAGGGGGAAGGGGATGAGGATGATCTGGAATTAAAGGCCACAATGGAATTGTTTGATTCCATAGAGCATTACCCCAATCAGGAAGAAAATATAGAACGCTTTTGCTTGCCGCTATTTTCAAAGGCCGAATCCGATTACGCTATAGACCATGTTCTGGAAAATTTCCGAAACAAGCCGTCCATGGCGCAAATATATTGTTCGTACCTTGTTAAATTCATCTCCGACGAGTCGATCCGGGATGAGCTTCTAGATTTACTGGAAGATGACGGCCTGTTTGATTGGCAACGGATGTGGGTGATTGCGGCCTTGCTTTCGCTGGACGCGGCTGATGATGACCACGTGAAGCTCGCCTATGACGTATTCAAAGATGCCAACCGCCATGAAGCTCTGCGCGGAGCGTGCGCGATCTTTGTCGGGCGATTTGGTGACCATGCGCGACGCAAACAACTGGTTGGTGCCTATGCCGGCGCTGGATCTAACTATCTTCAGTTAGCCATCTATTTCGCTTCGCGGTGGTTTCCACCTGTGGAGCGCGCGAACGCGGTGAACACCTGGGGTGGCCACTCTGGTTTGCATCAGTTGCTAACGGTCGCGATGGCGGCCAAGAAGGTCGCGTGACCAACCGACTTATCCCCGCCCCCTCGTCTCACCCCCATACTCTCCCTCACCCCGGCCGCGTGGGGAGGGCGTCTGGTACCAGCCTGATCGGCGGCGGGGGTGTGGTCGAACGGGGTCTTCCCGGCGGCGGAGTCCGGCAGTGGTTTGTCCCGGGATGCTCACCGCGGGAGGTCTTAGCAGCGGAGGTGACGTAAACCTCCGCAACAGGACCGGCTGGTGTCCGGCCTGCCCGTCCGGAGCGTCACCGGGGTGAAAGGCCGAACAGGCCTGCGCGCCCCGCGCTTCGGGAAAACGGCTACGCGGAGCGTCCGGCGGTTCGCCGAAACTCTCTTCTGCGCAACTTTACGGTCTCCGGGCGATCCGCCCGGCGCTCCGCGGCCCTCCCCCTCCCTCCACGGCCTGAGCCGGTGGAGCTTTGGCCGTGCGTGGTTCGACACGGCGCTGGCGCGCCTGCTCACCATGACTGGCTCAGAGTTCGTCATCCTGAGCAGCCCGCGCAGCGGGCGTGTCGAAGGACGCAAAGAGGATCGAATGACCCGCCGCAACCCGCCCTCCAAACGCCGCCGCAACACCGCCCAGCCCGGCAGCCTCGAAGCCCAGCTCGCCGCCATCGAGGCGGAGGCCGCCGAGATGAAGATGAAGCTGATGGTCGAGGTCGCCCGCCGGCGGCTGCGGCTGCTCAAGCTCCCGCCCGCGAACCCTCCCAAGCGTCGGCGCGTTTAGTCCCCTCGAGGGATAAGCAAGAGGAACTCGCGATGAGACTCCTGACGATCGGCATCGCCGCCCTGACGGCGGGCACGCTGGCGATGGCCACTCCGGCCGACGCCCACAAGAAGAAGCACAAGCACAAGCACCACCGCGCCCACGCCGAGCGCGTCGTGGTCGTCGACCGCTATGTGGTCGGCCAGCGCCTGCCCAGCCGCTACTACTCCAACCGCACCTACTATGTGCGGCCGAGCATGTACCAGCTGCCGCCCGCCCCCTACGGCTACGAGTATGTGCGGGTCGGCAACGCCGTCTATCTGACCCAGACCGAGACCGGCATGATCAGCCAGGTCATCTCCAACCTGCTGCGCTAGCCCATGCGGTTCGCGGCGTTGGCTTCCCTGGCCCTGCTCGGCGCGTGCGCGACCGCGCCGGCGGGGCCTCCCGGCGTGGGCGAGGGTTACGAGTGGGGCACGCTCCCCACCTCCCCGACGCCGCTGCCGCCCGAGCGGCAGATGTTCGTGACGCCGGAGCCGCGCCCCGTGGCGCTGCCGGCCCGCACGCCGCCCGCCATCGTCCAGTCCGAACTGCTGCGCATGCCGTGGGCCGAGGTCGCCCGCTGGGCGCTGCCCGAGCATGCGGCGACGACCACGCGGGTGGAACTGACGCGCGGCTGGATGCCGGAGATCAACCTCGGCTGGTTCTTCGAGCGGCCGACAGCCACCCAGTACCCCGGCGTCTGCCAGGTGCGCGCGCGCGGCGTGAACTTCCGCAAGCACAACGAGAATGCGCTGACCTACCAGCAGCACCTCGACCCGCCGCTGGAGCCCTATCAGGTCTGGGACTACACCAAATATCGCGTGCTGGGCTCGACGCTGGACGGCAGCGCGGCGACCGACGCCTCCTGCGCGGCCAGCCTGCCCTACGCCGACTGGTTCGAGGCGCCGTCGGGACTGGGCGTCTTCTACGCGCTCCAGCACATCGACCGCGCCAAGGGCTGGCCGCGGGACTATCGCCTCTCCTGCACCGAGCAGACCTTCGATCAGGATACGGTGACGCATGGCGCCCGGCCCTGCGACGCCCGCGCCTACCTCGAGAAGCTGACGCCCAACCTCATCAAGCGCATCGACGGCGTGAAGTGCGAAGGCGTGCTGACCGCGGCGCCCATCGGCCCCTGCTGGAAGATCGTCTACCACGACCCCCGCACCCCCGGCTCATCCAGCGAGTTCCACGTGCTGGCCGGGCAAGGCGTGGTGCACATGAACCAGGAGCTGCTGCCGCCGCACTAATCCCTGGCCGTGAGGGTTGGCGTAAGCTTGCCGCAGTTTCCCTCCTCCCTCGAGGGGAGGAGGGCGGGGTGGAGGGTGTGGCCGCTGAGTTGAAGTGATGAGTGCGGGTGGGCGCTGAGCCAGCAGCGCGAGCCTTTCAGCTCTCTGCTCACACCCCCATCCCCGACCCTTCCCCCCTCGAGGGGGAAGGGAGTTACGAGTAAATCAGCGAAATCGTCTCGGCCACGCAGGCCGGGCGGTCTTCGCCCTCGATCTCGATGGTGCATTCGTTCTTCAGCTGCAGCCCGCCGGCCTTCGGCTCGACGGCAAGCAGCTTCTGGCGCAGGCGAATGCGCTTGCCGACCTTGACCATGGAGGTGAAGCGCACCTTGTCCGAGCCGTAGTTGATGCCGCGCGTCACGCCCGTGACCCGCATGATGTTCGCCGACAGGAAGGGGATCAGCGACAGGGTCAGATAACCGTGGGCGATCGGGCCGCCGATCTCGCGAGTGGCGCGCTCGACGTCGACGTGGATCCACTGGTGGTCGTTGGTCGCCTCGGCGAACTTCTCAACTCTCTCTTGTGTGATCTCCAGCCAGTCGGAGACGCCGGTTTCCTGGCCGACGAGGCCGGGCAGGTCCGCGAAGGATACTTCTCTCATGGGTTAAGTTTCCTTATGCCTCAGTCAGACGATGGTGGCGTTGGTCTTGCCCCAGTAGGCGTCGCGGATCAGCCGCTTGTAGAGCTTGCCGGTGGGGTGGCGCGGCAGTTCCTGCATGAAGTCGATCACCCTGGGCGCCTTCACGTGGGAGAGGTTGGCGCGCGTATAGGCGGCGAGCTCGGCGGCCAGCTCTTCGCCCGCGTCGGTCCAGTCCAGCGGCTGGATGACGGCGACAACCTTCTCGCCCATCTCGTCGTCGGGGGCGCCGACCACGGCGGCGTCGGCGACCTTGGGGTGGGTGACCAGCAGGTTCTCGATCTCCTGCGGATAAATGTTAACGCCGCCGGAAATGATCATGAAGCTCTTGCGGTCGGTCAGATAGAGGAAGCCCTCCTCGTCCATCCAGCCGACGTCGCCCAGCGTCGTCCAGCCGCGGGCGTTGTAGCTCTCGGCCGTCTTCTCCGGGGCGTTGTGATAGTTCACCGGCGGCCCGTTCTCGAAGTAGACGGCGCCTTCCTGCCGAGGCGGCAACGGGTCGCCGTTCTCGTCGCAGATGCGCAGTTCGCCGAGCACCGCCTTGCCGACCGAGCCCTTGTGGTTCAGCCAGTCGGTCGAGTTGATGTAGGTGAAGCCGTTACCCTCGGTGCCGGCGTAGTACTCGTGCAGCACCGGCCCCCACCAGGCGATCATCTGCTCCTTCACGGGGATCGGGCACGGCGCGGCGGCATGCACCGCCGACTTCATCGAGGAGACGTCATACTTCTTCCGCACCTCTTCCGGCAGCTTCAGCATGCGCACGAAGTGGGTCGGCACGAACTGGCCGACGTCGCAGCGGTATTTCTCGATCTGCCGCAGGCAGTCCTCGGGATCGAACTTCTCCATCACGATGACCGTGCCGCCCAGCTTGTGCACGGTCATGCACCAGCGCAGCGGGGCGGCGTGATAGAGGGGCGCCGGCGAGATGTAGATGCTCTCGCCGGTGAACCAGAACAGCCCCATGGCCAGCATCTGCAGGCTGTGCGGGGCGTCGATGGGCAGGCCCGTTAGCGCCGGCTTCACCCCCTTCGGCCGCCCGGTCGTGCCGGAGGAGTAGAGCATGTCCGAGCCGGCCGCCTCGTCGGCGATCGGCGTCGTCGGCATGGCGTCGCGCGCGGCCTCGAAGCCCTCGAAGGGGGCATGCGCCTCGCCGACCATGTAGAGCTTCAGGTCGGGGACGAGCCTGGCCACCTCATCGGCGACCGCGCCCATGGCGTCCGAGGTGATCAGCGCCTTCGCCTCGCAGTCGCGCACGATGTACTCGACCTCGCCGGCCGTCAGCTTCGACGAGACGCAGGTGTAGTAGAGCCCCGACCGCTGCGCCGCCCAGGCGATCTCGAAGTAGCGCGGGTTGTTCTCCATGAAGATGGCGATGACGTCGCCGACCTTCAGACCCAGCGAGCGGAACAGGTGCGCGCCCTGGTTCGAACGCTCGTCGAGTTCGCGATAGGTCACGGTCTCGCCGGTCGCGGCCATAACGTAGGCGGCTTTGTCGGGCTGGGCGTTGGCGTGGTGGAACGGGTGCATTCGGGGGATCTGGCTCGACTGATGCGGACACACATGACCGCGCCTTGACTTACCGTCAGTCAAGCGGCCCAGATGTGTCAAACAGATGTTTGAGGAAGGAGACGCCGCGATGGCCACGCCCCAGTTCGAGACCCTGCTCTATTCGGTGGAGGACGGCATCGCGACCATCACGCTTAACCGGCCCGACCGGATGAACGCCTTCACCGCCCAGATGATGCTGGACATGATCGCCGCCTTCGACGCCACCGACGCCGACGACGCCGTGAAGGTGGTGATCGTCACCGGCGCCGGCGACCGCGCCTTCTGCGCCGGGGCGGATCTGGGCACCGGCGGCTCGACCTTCGACTACGCCAAGCGCGGCGAGGCGACTCGCGAAGAGGCGAAGGTCAACGACGTCTACCGTGACGGCGGCGGGCGCCTCACGCTTCGCATCTACGACAGCCTCAAGCCGGTGATCGCGGCGGTGAATGGCGCGGCCGTCGGCGTCGGCGTGACCATGCAGCTGCCGATGGACATTCGGCTGGCTTCGACCAACGCCCGCTTCGGCTTCGTCTTCGCCCGCCGCGGCATCACGCCGGAGGCCGCCTCCTCCTGGTTCCTGCCCCGCGTCGTCGGCATGCAGACGGCGCTGGAGTGGTGCTACACGGGCCGCGTCTTCCCGGCCCAGGATGCGCTGGACAAGGGCCTCGTCCGCTCCCTCCACGCTCCCGAAGACCTCCTCCCCGCCGCCCGCGCTCTGGCCCGGGAGATCGCCGACAACGTCGCCCCTGTCTCCGCCGCCCTCACCCGCCAGATGCTCTGGCGCGGGGCCGGCCTCGATCATCCGATGGAGGCGCACAAGGCCGACAGCCGCGCCATCATGTCCCGCGGCGCCTCTGAAGACGCCCGCGAAGGCGTAACATCGTTCCTTGAGAAACGGATTCCCGTCTACCCCAACAAGGTGTCGAGCGACCTGCCGGACATCTGGCCGGAGTGGAAACAGCGCGAGTTTCGCTGACGTCCAAGTTTTTGTTCTGAAGACTTGCCGCCAGCGCTTGTCTGCGCTGGCGGGCAGGCTGTATGCAGCGCCCCTAACTCTTTAGGCCCGGGGCCGAACTCCTTGGGCGAACTTCAAAGGTGACAGAAGAATGGACCAGGACGCCGCCCGCACGATCGAGATTTCGGCCGCCCCCACCACCATCGAGATGACGACCGACATCGTCGCCGCCTATCTCAGCAACAACCCTGTCGAGGCGGCGCAACTCCAGGATCTGATCCGCTCGGTCCACGATGCGCTCAACGCCATCGCCAACGGCCCCGCCGAACCGGCCGCCGCGCCGCTCGAGCCGGCCGTGCCGGTCAAGCGCTCGGTCAACCCCGACTACATCGTCTGCCTGGAGGACGGCCGGAAGTTCAAGTCGCTGAAGCGCCACCTGCGCAGCCAGTACAACCTGACGCCGGAAGAATACCGCACCAAGTGGGGCCTGCCGAAGGACTACCCCATGGTCGCCCCCAACTACGCCCAGGCGCGCTCGGCTCTGGCCAAGCAGATGGGCCTCGGCCAGGGCGGCCGTCAGCCGTCGAAGAACCGGAAGAAGAAAGAAGTGGCGGCCTCCTAGCGTCATCGTCGGACTTGTTCCGACGACCCATGAACACGGCGCCCGAGCAGGCAGCTCCGGGCGCCGCTTTCTTTTTGGGACTCAACGCGCATGGGTCCTCGGGACGAGCCCGAGGATGACGCGATGAGGGAGGATTGACTCTCCAACAGAATCTTCGACTCCCCGCATTTTCAGGCTTTCCGGCGAATCATGGTTAAGCGATAGTGAATCGTCATGATTCCAACGTCTTGCCAGCGAATCCGGAGATGATGGCGCAACTGGCCCCCTCAGGCGCGGCGGCCCGGGCGCATCAGGAGGTGTTCGCCTACTGGTCGTCCCTGCGCCGCGACGGAAAGCTGCCCGGTCGCGCCGACGTCCATCCGCAGGACCTCAAGCGCCTGCTGCCGACCGTCAGCCTGATCGACGTCAGCCGCGAGCCGCTGGACTACCGCCTGCGGCTAGCCGGCACCGGCCTCTACACCGTCTACGGACACGAGATCACCGGCCGGTCCCTGCGCGAGGTCTACAGCCGCGACGCCGCCGCCTATTGGCGCGAGGAACTCGACAAGGTTGTGCTCCAGGCCCGCCCCGGCGTCGGCTGCCACAACCTCGCCTGGAAAGGCGCGCCGCACGCCTCGTTGCTGTGGATGCGCCTGCCGCTCGCATCCGACGGCGAAACCGTCGACATGATCCTCGGCTACGATTGCGTGGTCGGCGTCGCCACCGAGGTGACCGGCATCCGCGCCGCCTAGGCTCTGCTTCCTAAACTGTGGGGATTTTAGGAAAGTTATCCTCGCACCCATTTTTGCACTCTATGGTCGCAAAACAAACCGAGCGCACTTTTGTCGATAGCGTCGGAGATGGGGGTAGAGGACCAACATGAGCGCACTTTCACACGAGGATGTCTGGGACGGCATCCCCGATCCTCGACAGGACCGCCGGGCGGCCGCGCTGGTCACCAGCGTTGTGGCGTTCGCCACCGGAGTGCCCGCGCGAGAGATCGCGTCTCCGACACGGGCGAGGGCCCCGGCCGCTCTGGCCAGACAGATCGCCATGTACCTGGCGCACGTCGTCCACGGCTGGCCGATGAGCCGGGTCGCCGTCGCCTTCGGCCGCGATCGCACCACCGCCAGCCACGCCTGTCATCGCATCGAGGACATGCGCGACGATCCAACCTTCGACGCCAGGCTCTCGGCCATGGAAGCCTGCCTTCGCCAGGCGCCCGAACCTGGGATGCTTGCCGCGTGAGCGCGGAGGCTTTGGCCGCCCGCGCCGCCGTCATGCTGGCTCGCCCGGGCGCCTGGCTGGATGAGGCCGACGGCGTCTACCTGGTCCGCAATGCGCCGGATCGCCGACGTAGGCCCCTGATGCGGCTGGACGAGACGGCGTTCAGGGCTCTTGTCCGCGGGCCGGGCCTGAAACCGCGCAAGGACGGTGGCTGGATGACGCTGCCGGAACCCACGTCCTCCTCCAACCCGCCCCCGGGACGTCCCGGCGTGATCGAGGGCGAGCGGCTGGTGGCCGAACCCGACGGCCGGCTCGTCACTCGCAAGGTGAACCTCGGCGAGTCCCCTATCGCCTGGCTCGCTCACCGGGGTCAGCTCACCACGGTCGAAGCCGCCGCCGGCGAGCGGCTGCGCGACGATTTCCATATCGCCGGGACGCTGGGCCGGCTGACGATGAGCTGGGACGCGGGCCCACGAAACCAGGGCGGCCGAGGCTCGGTCGCCGAGCCCGCCGAACGCGCCCGCGCCGCCAAGGACCGCATCGCCCGCGCGCTCGACGCCGTGGGGCCGGGCCTGAAGGAAGTGCTGGAGCACGTCTGCCTGGCAGGGACGGCGCTGGAAGCGGCCGAACGCTCGCTGGGTCTTCCCCGCCGCTCCGGCAAGACCGTGCTGAAACTCGCGCTACAGCGCCTGGCCCGCCATTACGGACTCGGCTGAGTTCGTCATAGTGAGGAGCGGCGAAGCCGCGTCTCGAACCACGTAGAGCAGGGCCGCAGTGCGTCCTTCGAGACGGCCGCTGCGCGGCCTCCTCAGGATGACGAGGTGGGTTGGGCGGCGAGCCTCTCCGCGTCCGACCGAATCCGGTTGGCCATCGAGGCCAGGCCGTTCGAGCGCTGCGGCGTCAGCATCGAGCCGAGGCCCAGCCGATCGAACGCCGCCTTGGTGTCATAGGCCGCGATGTCGGCCGACGGCTGGCCCGAGAACAGGCGCAGCAGGACCGCGATCAGTCCCTTCACCAGATGGGCGTCGGAGTCGCCACGGAACCGCACCGTCCCGTCGTCTTGCGGCTCGGTGACCAGCCAGACCTGGCTGGCGCAGCCGCGGACCTTGTTGGCGTCGTTGTGCTCGGCCTCGCTCAGCGGCGCCAGCGTGCGGCCGAGGTCGATGATGTACTGGATCTGCTCTTCCCAATCGCCGAGCAGCTCGAAGTCCTCGGCGAGGCGGTCCAGTTCCTGTGCGATCGTGGCCATCTGCCCGCTCAGGTATGCTGGCCGGCCTCGCGAGGCAACCTCACTCAGGCCAGCGGCAGACAGACGACGGCGGTCATGCCCTCGCCGGGCGCCGAGCGCAGGCGGAACGAGCCGCCCATGGCTTCGCTGAGCAGATTGACGATG
>CAMLRH010000080.1 GCA_946482375.1 uncultured Caulobacteraceae bacterium
CGCGAGGTCGGCGCCACCGCCCAGTTCGCCGGCGGCGTGCCGGCCATGTGCGACGGCGTCACCCAGGGGCGGCCGGGCATGGAGCTGTCGCTGTTCTCGCGCGAGGTGATCGCCATGGCGGCCGCCATCGCCATGAGCCACGACGCCTTCGACGGCGGCCTCTACCTCGGCGTCTGCGACAAGATCGTGCCGGGGCTGGTGATCGGGGCGCTGACCTTCGGCCACCTGCCGGCGATCTTCGTGCCGGGCGGGCCCATGACGTCCGGGCTACCGAACTCGGAGAAGGCCAGGGTCCGCGCTCTCTACGCCGAGGGCAAGGTCGGCCGCGACGAGCTCCTCAAGGCCGAGAGCGCCAGCTACCACGGGCCGGGCACCTGCACCTTCTACGGCACCGCCAACTCCAACCAGATGCTGATGGAGATGATGGGCCTGCACCTGCCGGGCAGCGCCTTCGTCCATCCGAACACGCCCTTGCGCGACGCGCTGGTGAAGGCCGCCGCCAGGCGCTGCGCGGCCATCGGCCCCAAGAGCAACGCGTGGACGCCGGCCGGCCGGGTCATCGACGAAAAGGCCATCGTCAACGGCCTCGTCGGCCTGATGGCGACGGGCGGCTCGACCAACCATTGCCTGCATCTGGTCGCCATGGCGGCGGCGGCGGGCATCGCCATCGAGCTGGAGGACTTCGACGACCTGTCCCGCGCTACCCCGCTGCTGGCGCGCGTCTATCCTAACGGCTCAGCCGACGTGAACCATTTCGAGGCCGCCGGCGGCATGGCCTTCGTCACCCGAGAGTTGCTCAAGGCCGGTCTCGTCCACGACGACGTGCTGACGGTGGCGGGGCAGGGGCTCGGCCACTACACGCGGGAGCCGTTCCTCGACGGCGACCGCTTGCTCTGGCGCGACGGCGCGGCCAAGAGCCTCGACCGCGAAATCCTGCGCCCCGTCGACGACCCCTTCCAGCCGGAGGGCGGGATCCGGCTGCTGAAGGGCAACCTCGGCCGCGCGGTGATCAAGGTCTCGGCCGTGAAGCCGGAGCATCGCGCCGTCACCGCGCCCGCCGCCGTCTTCGACAGCCAGGACGAATTCCTCGCCGCCTTCCAGCGGGGCGAACTCTATCGCGACGTGGTGGCGGTGGTCCGCTTCCAGGGGCCCCGCGCCAACGGCATGCCGGAGCTGCACAGCCTCACCCCCGCGCTCAGCGTCATTCAGGACCGAGGCTATCAGGCCGCGCTGGTCACCGACGGCCGCATGTCGGGGGCGTCCGGCAAGGTCCCGGCGGCGATCCACCTGACGCCGGAAGCGATCGAAGGCGGGATGATTTCGAAGCTTGAGCATGGCGATATCGTCCGCCTGGACGCGGTTGCCGGCACGCTCGAGGTCCTGGTGGGGGAAGCGGCGCTGCTGGCGCGCACCGCCGTTACCCCTCCGGTGGAGCAGCCCGGCTTCGGCCGCGAGCTGTTCGCGACGATGCGTCGAGCGGTCGGCCCGGCGGACCGAGGCGCCTCCGCCTTCTGAGGCTTTGGCGCCACACTCTGGTAACTTCACCATCTCGTTGAGTGGCGTTCTCTATTGCCGTCCCCGGAAACATACCGCATCCTCGAAAATGCGTGAGACGTAGCGGATGATGAAGACAACCAGTCTTCGAACTGACCTCGTCTCGCGTCGGTAGTCGTCCAGGGGGTCTCTTGGCGGTATTGGCGGCTGTATTCGCGCGTTCGACTTGGCGGGCTTCCCCAAGCCTCCGTGTCGCGCCTTCGTTCGTGCTCCCCCGGCGCCGTGGCCCAAAGGCCCTGACGCCTGCGCGCCCGTCGGCGAAGCTTCGTGACGGATCGGTTCGCCTTCCCCCCTTCAATCGCCAGGAGACCCCCGACGGCCCGTAACCCAGGCGGCGCTTAGAACGCCGGGTATGCAAAGCAAACGGGAGGGAGTCATGAAGAGATTCACCTATTTCGGCGGCGGCTCGATCGTCGCCATGGCGCTGCTGCTTGCCGGCCCCGCCTATGCGCAGAATACGGCGTCCGAAGCCACCGAAGTCGAGGAAGTCGTCGTCACCGGCTCGCTGATCCGCGGCACGCCGGAGGACGCCGCCCTGCCGGTGGACGTCATCGGCCAGGAAGAACTGCAGAAGCAGGGCTCCCCCACGACGGTCGAGCTGCTCAAGGCGCTGCCGGTCTCCAATGGCGTGCTCGGCGACACCAACCAGTTCGACAGCCGCGCGCAGGGCTCGGAAGGGTCAGGCTCGGTCAACCTGCGCGGTCTGGGTCCGCAGCGGACCCTCGTGCTTCTGAACGGGCGGCGTATGCCGGCCAACCCCTTCGGTCTGGCCGGGGCCGGCGTCGTCGACACCAACATGATCCCCAGCGCCGCCATCGGGCGCATCGAAGTCCTTAAGGACGGCGCGGCCGCCACCTACGGGTCGGACGCCATCGGCGGCGTCGTGAACTTCATCACGCGCGAGAATTTCGACGGCCTGGAAGTCTCCGGCAGCTACCGCTTCATCGAAGGCTCCGACGGCGACTACACCCTGGGCCTGATCGCGGGCCGGGACTTCGGCGACAGCCTCAGCGTGATGGTCAGCGCCGGCTACCAGCACCGCTCCGAACTCAACATGCGCGAAAGGGACTGGGCGATCCGGCCTTACACCGAGAACCCGGAAGGGGGCTGGTCGGCGGCGGGCAATCCTTCGTCCTTCATCTCGCTGGCCAATTCGCGTCGCTTCCGCGATCCGCAGTGTGAGCAACTGGGCGGCTTCGCCGGCTTCAGCGGCACGCCCGGGCCGTCGCCGCTCGGCATCACGCCGGTCTGCTTCTGGAACTACACGGGCTTCGACAACCTGGTCGAGGAAGAGGACCGCTACCAGCTCTACGGCGAGGTCAATTACGACTTCAACGACGACACCCGGCTGCATGTGGAAGGGCTGTACGGAAATACCGACGTCCCCCACTGGCGGACCTCGCCGTCGTACGCGCTGCTGGCGGGCCCGAACACGGCGACCAACCCGCTGACAGCCATTGCGACGTTGCGTGGTCAGTATGTCGTGCCGAACACCCTCACGCCGCTGATGGGCGTGACGAACCCGACGATCGCGGCTTTCGCGGCCGCCAACCCGACGATCGTGACCTACAACCCAGCGCTCGACCCGGGCGCGGTGGGCGCCTTCACGACCCAGCCGACCGCGGCCGTGCTCGCAGCCGGCGCGCTTGTCGTGGCGTCGCGCCCGTTCGCGATCGGCGGCAATCCGATGTTCGACCAGTTCGCCTCCGAGGGCGAGCGGACCTTCGAGCTGTATCGGTTCTCCGGCGACCTGTCGGGCAAGATCACGGATTCGATCGGCTATACGGTCAGCCTGACGTACGGCAAGGACGAGGCCTATCGCTCCGGCTACGACACCGTCGTCAGTCGTTACCAGCTGGCCCTGCGTGGGCTGGGCGGCGAGGGTTGCAACCCGACCACGGGCACGGCCGGCGTCGGCCCGTGCCAGTTCTTCAATCCGTTCTCAACGGCCGTCGCCGAGAACGTCCTCACCGGGCAGACGAACCCAACCTTCCTCGAGGCCCAGAACAACGACGCCGATCTGGCGCGCTGGTTCTTCCAGAAGACCGAGACAACCCAGAGCGCCGATCAGTTCGTCGCCGAAGCGGTCATCAACAGCACCATCGAGGGCTGGCGCTGGAACACGACAGAGGATGCCGCCTGGGCGTTCGGCGTGCAGTTCCGCAAGCAGACGTATGAGACGGAATATAACGACCTGACCGACCGCGCGATCACGCCCTGCGTCGATACGGTCGTGAACGGCAACACCACCTGCGCCAACCCGACCGGGCCGTTCGCCTTCCTCGGCGTCGGCAGCGAAGACAAGGTGGAGCAGGACCTCTACGCGATCTTCGCCGAGCTCTACATGCCGTTCACCGATCGCCTCAACGCGACGCTGGCCGGGCGGCTCGAGGACTACGGCGGCGCCACCGGCTCCACCTTCAATCCCAAGCTGTCGGTTCGCTGGCAGGCCACCGACGCCGTCGGCTTCCGGGGCTCGGTAGGCTCGACTTTCCGCGCGCCTCCGCCGACTTCGCTGACCGACGACTTCATCACCTCGTTGCAAGGCATCGCCGGCGTGTTCCGGGCCGTCGACATCTACGGCGATCCGGATCTGCAGCCCGAGACGGCGATGACCTACAGCGTCGGCGTCATTCTGGATGTCGGCGGTCTCAATGCGACGGTCGATTACTGGAGCTTCGACTTCCAGGATCCCATCACCACCGATCCGGTAGGCGCGATAGCGAAGGCGATTTTCCCCAACGGTCAGGCCTTGCCGAATAACTGCGATCCGGACCTACACCCTGAGACAGCGCCGCTGCTGCCAAGATTCACGTTTACCGGAGGGACGTGCAACACGACGAATATCGAGCGTCTGCGTGTCAACACTGTGAACGGCGCCGATGTGAAGACCTCCGGTGTCGACCTGTTGGCGGATTACGACTTCGGAGATGTTGGTTTCGGCGAATTCCGTGTGGGAACCAGCATTACCTACGTTATCGAGTACAAGACCGACGCCACGTTTGTGGAAGGTGTCCTCGTCGCCGAGCCGTTCGATGCGGTCGGCCAGCTCAACTATCAGACGACGGCCTACCCGCTGCCGCAGTGGAAGGGCAACATCTATGCGGAGTGGGAATACGGGCCGCACAACCTGCGTTGGACGATCCGCTACATCGACGGCTACACCGACCAGCGGGTCGACCCGTTCAAGGCCGGCGCCTACCGGCTGAACGACCTCGAGGGTACGCCCTTCACCCTGACGGCCGGCAAGGAGATCGACTCCTTCCTCACCCACGACCTGACCTACCGGGTGTTCCTGCCGATGGACACCACGGCGGTCGTCTCGGTCGAGAACGTGCTGGACGAGGAGCCGCCGTTCGCCCGCCTCGACCTCAACTACGACCCCTTCACGGCCAATGGTCTGGGCCGCACGGTCAAGGTGAACGTCACGAAGCGGTTCTGATCGCTCTCCCCCCATTGGAGCGATTCCTGGGCGGCGGCTTCGGCCAGCCGCCCTTCTTTTTGGGCTCAGCGGGTGAAGACGCCCTGCAGCAGGGGGCGGGCGAAGAAGGCGGCGGCTTCCTTGCGGTCGATGCCCGGTGCCCAGACGTTGATCGAGGCGGCCGCGTTCAGCATGGCGTTCAGCATGTTGGCGGCGATCAACGGGTCGACCGGCCGGATCGAGCCTTCGGCGATACCGTCGGAGATCATTGCCGCGAACCGGTCCGAGACGCGGTTGTAGCGGTCGATCATGTCCTGGCGGATGTCCGGCGGCAGGGCGGTCATGGCGGAAGCGCGCAGCAGCGGCCCGTGCGAGGACAGCTGATACTCCACCAGCGCGGCGGTGGCGCTGGACAGCCGCTGCCACTGACCGCCCGGCAGGTCGCGGGTGGCGAGCTGGGCGCGCCGCATCACCGCAAAGGTGCGCTTGAAGCAATCGACCACCAGGTCGTCCTTGCCTTCGTTGTGGTGGTAGAAGCTGCCCTTGGTCACGTTCAGCTGGGCCGAGATGTCTTCCACGGACGCCCCGCGATAGCCCCGCTGGTTGATCAGCCGGGTGGCGGCGACGAGGAAGGTCTCGCGCGCCGCGTCCTGCGGGTCGGCCGGGGCCGGCGTCAGGTCCGGCAGCGGCGAGGGCGCCCACGGCCGGTCACCGGCGGCCAGCCCGCCCGACAGGATGTCGAGCATCCGGTCACGAACGCGTGGATAGTCCTCGACGTCGTAGCGGCGCAGCCACCGGCCGGTCCAGAAAGCCTGCTCCAACAAAAGGTGGGTCCGCGCGTTGGCCTCGCGCCGGTCCATCCAGGCGAACTCCGGCGCATCGAAGAAGGTCCGGAAGTTGCGGAACATGGCCGAGAAGGCCTCGATCACGGTGGTGCGCTGCGGCTCCTTCAGCGCTCGCATCTCGGTGAAGGCGACCATCGGGGGCGCTTCGTTCAGACGAATGCGCCGCGACAGGTCGAGATAGGCGTCAAGGAAGCGAAGCAGCCGCCCGCGCCAGTCTGGCGCTTCGCCGGCGTAGGCGATCATGGCGTCGAAGGTCTCGACCCCGCGTAGGAAGCATGCGGCCGCCAGGTCGTCCTTCTTGCGATAATAGTAGGTGACGGAGGTGGTGATCAGCCCGACCTCGTTGGCCACGTCGGCCAGAGTCATGCCTTTCACGCCCTGACGGTTCAGGATCGTGGTCGCCGCCGTCAGGATAGCTTCCTTCTTGCGCGCGTATCTCGGCGTAGCTGGCCCGGCCGCGTTGCCGTCCATCAGAGTCGATCCGTCTGCCATCTTCCCCCCAGCAGCGATGCAGGGAGGTATCTCAACGCGCCCGAAGGGCGCAAACAACTTTCGTCAGTCGAGGGGTTCGACCTCGGCCCGGACGAAGTCGTCCATCCACTCGAGGCGCTCCTGAAGTTCTGGCTCGGTTTCGAGGTCCCTAGCCACGCCGTCTTCCCTCCCTCGTCGCCTTTCTGGCGATCATGTTCGAGCGGGAGGTATGTAGGTTTCCCTCTCGGTCCTGCGGGAGATTAAGACGTCAACGGCAACGCTCCGCAACCCCGCGGCGTGTGATTTCGAAGAAAAGGTATGGGATTGGTCAGGCGGCCGCCGGGCTCGCCTTCGAATGGGCGGCGAGGACGGCCGAAATCTCGCTGACCAACTCCACTGGTGAGAGCGGCTTGGCGATGGCGCCGTTCATGCCGGCGGTGATGTAGGAGGCTTGCTGGTGCGCGAGCGCATTGGCGGTCATGGCGATGATCGGCGCCTGGCTCATGGGCCCGCCCATCTCGCGGATCAGGCGAGTCGCCTCGATGCCGTCCATGACGGGCATCTGCACGTCCATGAACACCAGATCGAAGGCCGAGCGGCGAACGGCCTCGACACCCTGCATGCCGTTTTCGGCGGTTTCGACCGCTGCGCCCAGGTGTTCCAGCATTCGGGTGGCGATCAGCCGATTGGTGCTGTTGTCCTCGACGACAAGGACCGTCAGCCCGTGGAGCAGCGGGACGATCGTTTCGTCCGCTTCGGCGGTCGGTTCGGCCGCCGGCGCGGGCAGCTCGACCCAGAAGGTGGAGCCCTCGCCCTCACGGCTGCGGAAGCCGATGAATCCGCCCATCAGCCCGGCCAGTTTCTCGGTGATGGCCAGTCCAAGCCCCGAGCCGCCGAAGCGGCGGGTGGTGGACCCGTCGGCCTGGTGGAAGCGCTCGAACAGTGTCGCGCGGGCTTCCTCCGGGATGCCGACGCCGGTGTCCTCGACCTCGATGCGCAGCCGCTGGTCAGCATCGGCGCCCGCCACCGTCAGCCGCACCTCGACGCCGCCGGCCAGCGTGAACTTCACCGCGTTGCCGACGAGGTTGAACAGGATCTGGCGGAACCGCACGGGGTCAACGCGCACCCAGCCGACTTCCGGCGCCACGACGGCGCGCAGGTAGAGGCCCTTGGCCCGTGCTTCGCCGCCGAGCAGGTTGGTGACGCCCGACAGGACGGCGGTGGTGTCCACGGCGTCCGGCGCCAACTCCAGTCGCCCAGCCTCGATCTTCGAAAAGTCGATGATGTCGTTGAGCAATTCCGACAACATCGCGCCGCAGCCCAGCGCTTCGTTGAGCAAATGCCGGCCGCCGTCGGACAGGGGCTCGCGCTTGAGAAGGTGCAGCACGCCCAGCACGCCGTTCATCGGCGTGCGGATCTCGTGGCTCATGTTGGCGAGGAACTGGGCCTTGGCTTCGGCGGCGTCCTGGGCGGCCTTTTCGCCCCGCAGCGCCGTGTCGCGCGCCATCGCCGCCTCGGTCATGTCATGCATGATGCCGAAGACTTCCCACTTGCCCGAAGGCAGCTGGCGCATGCCGCGCCAGGCTGCCCTCACCGTCGCCCACAGGTTGGCCTCGGGGTGCCAGTGGCGGTAGGTGACGACCTGCTCCTCTCCCGTCTCCACGGCGGCGAGGAACGCGGTGGCCGTCGCCAGGCGATCGTCCGGGTGAAGCAGTTTGACGATCGAGCCGCCCCTGACCGTTCGGCTGCCGTCTTCGTGCAGTGTCGCCGGCGAGCCTTCCACCGCCGGGCGCGAAAGGTCGGGATCGACGGTGTAGACGCCAGTGTCGGGGTTGAACTTCCAGGCGAAGACGCCGACCGCCTTGCGCAGCAGCTGGTTGCTGCGGTTGACGTATTCCCGCGTTTCCTGCTGCCTGCGATCCTGGGTGATATCCTGGCTGACGATGAGGACCACGCCCACGTCCGGTCGCCGGGAGCGGGAGCGAAACCAGAGCCACTCGCCCGACTTGGCCAGAAAGCGATGCTCGGCCGACGATTTGCCTCGGGCCTGGAGGCTGCGCATCGCCTTGTTGATGAGCTTGGCCTCATCGGGATGAGCGAAGTCCGTCAGCGGACGGCCGATGATGTCGGCGGCCTTCCAGCCGGTGAGGGTGGTCCAGGCGGGGTTCACCCACGCCACGGCCCCGCGCCGCATGACGATGAAAAGGTCGTCGCTGTTCTGGAAGAACCAGCGCGCCGCTTCCGCCTCGATCTCGGCGGGCACAGATGCAGGTTTCGGCGCCATGAAGTCCCCCGAAGTGGGGGCAACATGGCCGTTCTAGGTAAAGTTATGGTTGCCACTCCATTCAGCCTGCCTAAGGTCTTCTAAAACAACGGGAAACGTCCATGAGACCGATTGGAAAGGCCGAGCGGGTCGGCATGTCGAGCGAGCGGCTGGCGCGGATCGACCGCTTCGTCACCGACAAATACCTGGACACCGGCAAGCTGCCCTGCGCCCAGACGCTGGTCTGGCGTCGCGGCGAGCTCGTCCATGCCTCGACGCTGGGCAAGGCCGACATGGAGCGCGGGACGCCGCTGCGCGAGGACGCCATCTTCCGCATCTACTCCATGACCAAGCCGGTTACCTCCGTCGCCTTCATGATGCTGGTGGAGGAGGGGCTCATCGCCCTCGACGACCCGATCCACCGCCATATCCCCGAGTGGCGCAACCTCGGCGTCTTCGCCTCGGGCGTCGATGGGGCTTGGCTGACGACGAAGACCGCCCAGCCGATGCGCTGTATCGACCTGCTGCGGCACACCTCCGGCCTGACCTACGGCTTCCAGAACCGCACCAACCTCGACGCCGCCTATCGCAAGCAGAAGGTGGGCGACTTCGCGACCGAAGGCGGGCTGGCCGGCATGATGGCCCAGCTCGCCGCCCTGCCGCTGGAATTCTCACCGGGCGAGCGGTGGAACTACTCGGTCTCCACCGACGTCGTCGGCTACATCGTCGAGAAGGTCTCCGGCCTGCCGTTCGACCAGTTCCTCAAGCAGCGCATCTTCGACCCGCTGAAGATGGAGGATACCGGCTTCTTCGTGCCGGAGGACAAGCGCGACCGCTTCACCTCCTGCTACGCGCTGACGCCTTCGCGCCGCACGGTCCGGCAGGACGATGTAGCGAAGAGCACCTACTATGCCGATCCGCCTCTGAAGTCCGGCGGCGGCGGGCTGGTCTCGACGGCGGCGGACTACCTGCGCTTCGCCCGCATGCTGCTCAACGGCGGCGAACTGGATGGCGCCCGCATCCTGTCGCCCAAGACCATCAGGCTGATGACCATGAATCACCTGCCGGGCGGCAAGGAGTTGGTCGAGAGCTCCGTCTCCCTGTTCAGCGAGGCGGTATTCGAGGGCCTGGGCTTCGGCCTCGGCTTCGCCATGACCATCGACCAGGCCCGGACCAAGACACCGGGGTCGCTGGGCGAGTATTTCTGGGGCGGCATGGCCTCCACCGCCTTCTGGG
>CAMLRH010000081.1 GCA_946482375.1 uncultured Caulobacteraceae bacterium
GCTCCGAGTGGGTGCTGATCGACGCGCATTCCCGCAAGCCGGTTCGCGTCCCCTCGTGGATGGAGGAGATGTTCGGCCCGATATGAAAAAGGCCCCGGTTTCCCGAGGCCTTTTCGTGTCTGCGGCGCCCGTCCCTTAGGAGGCGTAGAACTCGACCACGAGGTTGGGTTCCATCTTTACCGGGTAGGGCACCTCGGCCAGTTCCGGGATGCGGATGAACTTGGCGCTCATGTGCTTGGCGTCGACCTCGACGTAATCCGGCGTGTCGCGCTCGGCCGATTGCAGGGCTTCCAGCACCAGGGCCATGTTGCGCGAACGCTCGCGGACCTCGACGACGTCGCCCGGCTTCACACGGTAGGAGGGGATGTTCACGCGCTTGCCGTTCACCGTCACGTGGCCGTGGTTGACGAACTGGCGGGCGGCAAACGGGGTCGGCACGAACTTGGCGCGGTAGACGACCGCGTCCAGGCGGCTTTCCAGCAGGCCGATCAGGTTCTCCGAGGTGTTGCCCTTGCGGCGGGCAGCCTCGGTGTAGATGCGGGTGAACTGCTTCTCGGTCAGGTTGCCGTAGTAGCCCTTCAGCTTCTGCTTGGCGCGCAGCTGCAGGCCGAAGTCGGAAACCTTGGATTTGCGGCGTTGGCCGTGCTGGCCGGGGCCGTAGGAGCGCTGGTTCACCGGCGACTTCGGCCGGCCCCAGATGTTCTCGCCCATACGGCGGTCGAGCTTGTACTTAGCGCTATGGCGCTTCGACATAGGTCCTCACATTCGATCCGAGCCGGTCAGCCCGTTGGGGCCAGACGATTGCAACGGCGGCTTCGCATCAGTCCGTCATGTTCCTTGGGGCAAGCCCGAGGAAGGCGCGCTTATGGCGGGGGAGGGGCTGAAAGTCCAGTCCTTTCCGTGGCCTCGGCGCCGCGCTAGGAGGGGTCATGGAGATCGTTGTCGGCACCAAGAAGTGGTCCACCTGGTCGCTGCGGCCATGGCTGGCGCTGAAGCGCACCGGCGCGCCGTTCAGAGAGACATTGGTCACGTTGCGCGAAGCCGAGGCCACCGAGGCGGAAATCCGTAAACACTCTCCATCGGGCCTTGTACCGGTGCTCAACCACGATGGGCTGGTGATCAACGACTCCCTGGCTATTTGCGAGTATCTCGCCGAGCGGTTTCCGGCGGCGAGGCTGTGGCCCGACGACGGGGCCGCGCGGGCTCTCGGGCGCGCCGCCGCCGCCGAGATGCACGGCGGTTTCACCCCATTGCGCAAGGAGTGTCCGATGGATCTCGGCGTGGTGACGACGGCCGAGATTTCGGAGGACACCGCCAAAAACGTCCGCCGCATCGTCGAGCTCTGGAATGGTCTGCTGGACCGTTTCGGTGGCCCCTACCTGCTCGGCGAATGGTCGATCGCTGACGCCTTCTACACGCCCGTTGCGACGCGTATCCGGACCTATTCGATCGACCTCACGGCCCACGGCGACGACGGCCGCTGCGCCGCCTACGCCGAGCGGCTGCTGCAAACGCCTGAGTTTCTGGAGTGGGAGCGGGACGCGATAGCCTAGGCCGAAACCTCGAGGGTCGGCCAGTAACCCGTGATCGCCGCGCCGTCGAACAGGGCGATGTCGCCGAACTGCAGGAACACCGCCTCGCTCTGGTTGGGGCGGAGGAACACGTAGTCGTCGGGCTTCAGCTCAACGCGCCCGGACCCGGTCAGCATCTCCTGGTTGCTCGAGCGGCCGAACAGGCTGCTGTACTCCAGCCCGGGGGGTGAGACCGGGGTTGCGAGCCAGTGGCCGCCGTAGATGAAAAAGGCGCGCCGGGAGTTGGGGTTCATGAACGTCAGCGGGTCCGACAGCCATTCGAAGCCGGGCAGCCGCATCCGGTCCTGAGCCTTGATCACCGGGGTGGCGATGAAGGCGGCGGGGACATGGTGCGCGAGGTCGGGCAGGTCGAAATCGGCCGGCTTCACGAACGCCGAGCCCACCGACACTTCGTTGACGACGGTGCCCCGGGCATGACGGGCGTAGGTCGGGCTGCCGGCGCCGTTCAGCGTCAGCGTCGCGGGATCGAGGCCGGTGGTGTCGCGCAGAACGGCGATGGCGGCGCGGTAGCGGTCTTGCGAGGCGGCGTAGGCCCCGTCGGGGTCGGGCATCTTGGGAACGTGGGGGTCGTAGCCCATCAGGCCCGCGATCTCCAACGCGGGCTCCGTTTTCGCCGACTTCAGCGCGACGGCGAGGGCGTCGGCGTCGGGAAAGCCGCCGCGATGAAGGCCGACGTCGATCTCGAAATTGACGCGCAGGCGCAGGCCCTTTTGGCGAGCGAGTTCGGCGTACTGGGCCAGCCGGGCAGGCGTGTCGATGAGCCATTGCACCTTGGCCGCGGCGGCGCTGTCGAGGAACTGCGCCGCCTCAGTCACGGGGAGCGGCTTGCCTAGCAGCAGGTCGCCATCGGGGCGCAGGCGGGCCATGTCGGCCAGCATGGCGCCGTTGAAGACCATGAAGCGGTCAGTGGCCATGCCCTTGGCGACGGCTTCGATCAGGGCCGGAGCGGGCAGGGACTTCACGACGACGCGCAGCGGCAGCTCCGCCAGCGCGGTGCGGGCGGCGGCGATGTTGTGCGCCAGCCGCGCCTGGTCGATCACCAGCACCGGGTGGGCGATCCCCGCCTGGCGCAGGGCCTTGGAAAGGGCGGTGAAGTAGGCGTCGTGCGCGCCGCCCCGGTCAGGCTTGCGCGAGGCCAGCATGGCCCCGACGCCGGCGGCGATAACAACGCCTCCGCCCAGAGCGGCGCGGCGGGTCCAGCGGCGCTTGCGGGCGGGCTCGGTCATCAGAACAGCCCCAGGGACTTGAAGCTGGCGACGCCTTCGCGGCCGACGACGAGGTGGTCGTGGACCGAGATGCGCAGCGACCTGCCCGCTTCGACGATCTGCCGGGTCATGTCGATGTCGGCGGACGACGGCGTCGGATCGCCCGACGGGTGGTTGTGCACGAGGATGATCGAGCTGGCCGACACCTCCAGCGCCCGGCGCATCACCTCGCGGGGATAGACCGGGGCGTGATCGACGGTGCCGCGGTTCATCACCTCATCGGCGATGAGCTGGTTCTTCTTGTCCAGGAACAGGACGCGGAACTGCTCGCGGGGTTCGTTGGCCAGCGCCACGCGGACATAGGTCAGCAGGGCCTTCCACGACGAGATGACGGTGCGCTTCTCGACGGTCTCGCGGGCCAGCCGCAGCGTGGCTTCGAGCAGGATCTTCAGATCGGCGGCGGCGGCGTTGCCGACGCCGGGAACGGACTTCAGTTCCTCGACCGAGGCCGACAGCACCCCCATCAGCGACCCGAACCGCGCCAGCAGGGCTTTCGCCAGCGGTTTGACGTCGCCGCGCGGGAAGGTGCGGAAAAGGTAGAGTTCGAGCAGCTCGTAGTCCGGCAGGGCTTCGAGTCCGCCCTTCAGCGCCCGCTCACGCAGACGCTCGCGGTGTCCGAGCTGATGATCCGCAACGCTTCCCCCCATGCGCTTCGGATCAATCCTCGAGGATTGGCGGCTTGAACTGGCCAGTCGGCGAGGCGGTGAAGATCTCGACGCCTGTTTCCGTGACGCCGACCGAGTGCTCGCACTGGGCCGAAAGCGACTTGTCGCGGGTCACCGCCGTCCAGCCGTCGGCGAGCAGCTTCACCTGGTGCTTGCCGAGGTTCACCATCGGCTCGACGGTGAAGAACATGCCGGGCTGCAGCACCTCGCCCGAACCGGGCCGGCCGAAGTGCAGGACGTTGGGGCTGTCGTGGAACACCTTGCCGAGCCCATGGCCGCAGAAGTCGCGCACCACCGAGCAGCGCATGGCCTCGACATAGGCCTGGATGGCGTGGCCGATGTCGCCGAAGGTGGCGCCGGGCTTGATGGCCGCGAGACCGCGCTCCAGCCCCTCATAGGTGACGTCGACGAGGCGCCGCGCCTTGGGCGAAACCCTGCCGACGCCATACATGCGGCTGGTGTCGCCGTGCCAGCCGTCGAGGATCACGGTGACGTCGATGTTGGCGATGTCGCCCTCGCGCAACGCCCTGGCCCCCGGAATGCCGTGGCAGACGACGTGGTTGGGCGAAATGCAGACCGTGTGGCCGTAGCCTTTGTAGAACAGGCAGGCGGGTATGCCGCCGTGGTCGAGGATGAACTCGCGCGCCATGCGGTCGAGTTCGCCGGTCAGCACGCCGGGAACGACGTGAGGCGTGAGCATGTCGAGGCATTCCGCGGCCAGCCGGCCGGCGCGGCGCATGCCGTCGAAGTCCTCGGCCGAGTGAATCTTGATCTGCCCGGTGCGGGTCTCCGCCTCCAGGACGTCGTCGGTGAACGCCATCAGCTACTCCTGGCGCCCCGCCATGGGATGCGCCGCGCGATACGGATTTCTTCAGGGCTTATGTCGCAAGCATAGCACAGAACTTCAACGCCCCGCGCCGAGGCGTCCGTCAGGCCGGCGGCGTAGGCGGGGTCGAGGTCGTGGCAGGCCTCGAATTCCTCGCAGTCGGTGCGTTGGATGACGAACAGCTGAACGGCGCGGTTTCCCTTCTCGACTTCGGCCGCCAGTTCCCTGAGGTGCTTCAACGAGCGGGCGGCGACGCAGTCGGGGAACTCGGCGAGCGCGCCATCGCGGCGCAGGTGACAGTTCTTGACCTCCAGCCACAGGGGCGGGCCGTCACCTTCCAGCAGGAAGTCGACGCGGCTGTTCGTCCCGTACTTCACCTCGCGCCGGATCGAGGGATAGCCGGCGACTTCCGCGATGACATCCTCGGCCAGCGCCTCGGCGACCAGCCTGTTGGGGGTCATGGTGTTGACGCCGACGAGGCCGCCGTCGGCTTCGACCAGCTCAAGCGTGTGGGCGAGCTTGCGCTTCGGATCGTCCGAGCGGGACAGCCAGGCGCCGAGGCCCGGCGTGTTCAGGCCCAGCATCGCGCCGGGGTTGGGGCAATGGGCGGTGATCGCCTCGCCGCTGTCGAGCACGACGTCGGCGAAGAAGCGCTTGTAGCGCTGGACGAGCCGGCCTCTGACCAGCGGTTGCGGGAACTTCATGCGGGGCCTAGGTGAGGATGGACCGCGAGATGTAGGGAAGGCCGGGCAATATGGCGAGACAGCAAGCGTCGACCGCCGCCATCCTGATCATCGGCGACGAGATCCTGTCTGGCCGCACCCAGGACGTGAACCTCAACGCGTTGGCGCGCTACCTCGGGACGCTGGGCGTGGACTTGAAGGAGGCCCGCGTCGTCGGCGACGAGGAGGCCGACATCGTCGAGGCGCTGAATGCGCTGCGCACCCGCTACGACTATGTCTTCACGACCGGCGGCATCGGGCCGACCCACGACGACATCACCGCCGATTGCGTGGCCAAGGCGTTCGGCGTGGCGCTCTACGAGCATCCGGAAATCATCGCCAGCATGGAGGAGCGCTGGGGTGAGCAGCTCAACGCGGCCCGGCGGCGGATGGCGCGGGTGCCCGAGGGTGGCGCGCTGGTGAAGAACCCGGTCAACGGCCCGCCCGGCTTCCAGATCGGCAATGTCTTCGTGCTGGCGGGCGTGCCGCAGATCATGCGCGGCATGCTGGAGGACGTCGGTCACCGGCTGAAGGGCGGGGTAGTTGTCGTCGCCCGCACCGTGCGGGTCGACGGGGCGGGCGAGGGGAATATCGCCGCGCCGCTGGAGGGGGTGGCCAACGCTCATCCCGACCTGTCGCTCGGCAGCTATCCGTTCTTCTCACACGAGGGCTACGGCTCGAACCTCGTCGTGCGGGGGCGCGATCCTGCCGAAGTGGATACCGCCGTGCGCGAACTCACCGAGGCGCTGGGCGCCGCCGGCATCACCCGGATCACCGAGGTCGATGGGTAAGGGCGCTCGCACCAACCGACCTCTCGTTGCGGCAGATCAAGGACGTGGGGCGCGGACGGCGCACACTGATCCGATGGAAAAGCCCTCGATCATCGTCCTCGGCGCCGGTCTTGGCGGGACTATCGCGGCTTACGAGATCAAGGCCGCCGTCCGCGACCGCGCCAACGTCATCGTCGTCTCCAGAGGCGACACCTTCCACTTCGTGCCCTCGAACCCGTGGGTCGCCGTCCACTGGCGCACACGCAAGGCGATCGAGGTCAAGCTGCCGCCGATTATGGCGAAGAAGGGCATCGGTTTCACCGCTGTGGGCGCCAAGCGTCTACACGCGGCCGAAAACCGGCTGGAGCTGAACGACGGCGAGAGCCTCGCCTACGACTATCTGGTCATCGCGACGGGCCCGGACCTCGCCTTCGACGAGATCGAGGGGCTCGGGCCGCACGGCGGCTTCACCCAGTCGATCTGCCACGTCGATCATGCGGAGTCGGCGGCCAAGGCCTTCGACACCTTCGTCGAGAACCCCGGCCCGATCGTTGTGGGAGCGGTGCAGGGGGCCTCGTGCTTCGGCCCGGCCTACGAGTTCGCGATGATCCTCGACACCGAGTTGCGGCGGCGGAAGATCCGCGACCGCGTGCCGATCACCTTCGTCACCTCCGAACCCTATATCGGCCATCTGGGTCTCGAGGGTGTCGGCGACACCAAGGGCCTGCTCGAAAGCGAGATGCGCCAGCGCCACATCAAGTGGATCACCAACGCCAAGGTCGAGAAGGTCGAAGCCGGCGTCATCGACGTGGCCGAGATCGGCGAGGACGGCGAGCCGAAGGCGCGTCACGAGGTTCCCTTCGCCTTCTCGATGATGCTGCCCGCGTTCCGGGGCGTGGAGGCGGTGCGAGGCATCGAGGGACTGGCCAATCCGCGGGGCTTCATTCTGGTCGACAAGCACCAGCGCAACCCGGCCTTCCCGAACATCTTCGCAATCGGCGTCTGCGTCGCTATCCCGCCGATGGGCAAGACGCCGGTGCCGGTGGGCGTGCCCAAGACCGGCTTCATGATCGAGAGCATGGTCACCGCCGTGGCGGAGAACCTCTCCGAGATGCTCGACGGCAAGGCGCCGACCCACGAGGCGACATGGAACGCCATCTGCCTGGCCGACTTTGGCGACGGCGGCGTCGCCTTCCTGGCCCAGCCGCAGATTCCGCCTCGTAATGTCAACTGGGCGGCGGAAGGCGGATGGGTGCATCTCGCGAAGATCGCCTTCGAGAAGTACTTCCTCCGGAAGATCAAGCGCGGCGAGAGCGAACCGTTCTACGAGAAGTTCGCGTTGGACCTGCTCGGCGCGCGCAAGTTGAAGGTCTGAGCCGAAGCAGCCGGCAGCGCTCGGGCAATCAGGACGTGGCCGGCGCCGGCCTTCGCCTCATCGCGGCGATGACGCGCTTTCCCAGCTGGTCGCCGCGGTCTTCGATCAGGTGCTTGGTGACCTGGGCGGCGACGAAGGCGATGAGGACCGTGACCGCATAGGTGATCATGAACGCGATCAGGTTCGTCCCCATCAGTCTCAGCAGGAAGGGCGCCAGGAACCACACCGGCACGAAGTGCAGCACGTACATCGAGAAAGACACGCGCCCTATGGAAGGGACGATTTCCCATTTGGGCAGGCGCGCCAGCAGGTTGATCAGGAACACGAAGGACAGGGCCGAGCACGCCGGAATGGCGGCGAACGCGGCCGTGAAGTCGGATCGCCAGAGCGCCAGCGAGATCGCGGTGGGGACGATGAAGCCGACGGCGTCCAGCAGTAGCGACGTGCGGCGGCCGCGAAGCATGAAGTAGCCGGCGATGCCCACGGCGAAGACGATCATCTGGGCCGGTGGCCAGTAGTAGAAGATGTTGCTGCGGCCCACCTCGTAGACGGTGAACCGCGGAATGACCGTCCAGGCCGCCACGTAGAGGCCGTAGGCGGCCACCGTCGCCAGCGCGATGGGGACGGGCCCCCAGCGCCTGGCCACCCTTTCGGCAAGCGCGAAGGCGAAGGGGAATATGGCGTAGAACATCATTTCCGCCGATATCGACCAGCCGCCCGGGACGACGTCGTTGATAGCTTCCTTGTCGAAGCCATGCACGAAGAGCAGGTTCGCGAGGATGTGGTCCGCGGTGTAGGGGCCCGCGTTGCGATGCGTCAGCCAGTGGACGGCGGCGTAGAGGACGATGCCGCTGTAGTAGAGCGGGGCGATACGAAAGAAGCGCCGCAGGTAGAAGCCGAGCAGGGGTTTCGCTTCCTCCCGGCGTCGCTCGGCCGACAGGCAAAGCGTCAGGGCCGAGGCGACGAAGAACAGATGAACGCCCGTCTGCCCGTATTCGCCGATAAGGGTGGTCACCGCGCCCGGGTCGCCGATCCGCACCAGCGCCTCGGCCTGGTGGTGGAGGATGACGAGCAGGATGGCGACGCCACGGGCGAAGTCGATGTGGCCGAGCCTTTCACCGGACATGCTGCGGCTCAGGTCACGTCAAGACGCCGCATCCTGCGCCAGTTTTTGTAGAAGCGGATCGTCTCGTAACGAACCCTGCTCCAGCCACGCCGCTGCTTGTTCGGGTCGTCGGAAACGTAGCGGGTGGAAAGGTCGCGGTAGCGGATCTGCCCCTTCGGCCGGCCTGCCGTGTAGAGGTAGAGGGCGATGGAGTTGCGCGTGACCCCCTCAGGCGCGGTCAGCGGCGTCGGATGCCCGTGCCAGGTCGTGTCGTCGGTATTCATGATCACGAGGCGGTTGGCGATGGGGAGGATTTTCTTCTCGCAGCGGGTGACGTCCGCGTTCCACAGACCGAGGTGACCGCCGTACTCCTCCTTCCAGTCCGGATTGAGGTAGAGCAGGCAGTTCAGGCGCCGGTCGAGCCGCAGGTCGCCGAGGTAGTTGTAATCGGCATGGATGCCCAGGAATCCCGATTTCCGGGTCTGGTGAATGCCGCCGCAATGCATGAACGGGTCGGGAATCAGGCCCTGGATGCCGGTCAACTGCTCGACCGCCTCCAGAAAGACGGCCGAATTCATCTCAGAGATGAGGTTGTAGATGGTCGGCGGCAGCTCCATCCGTTCCGACTTGTACAGGGCCGACTTGCCCTGGGTGTCGTGGTTGTTGCGGATGGTGATCGTTTCGGGGTTCGGCAGCTCGGCGATCACCTTCGCCAGCATGTCCGGCGGCAGGAAGTCGTCGATAACGATGTGAGGGTAGGGCGTCGCCTCGGCGTACGGACCGCTAAGCTTGGCCGCAAGGTAATCACGGTTGAATCGAAACATGTAAGCCCTCGTCAGTCGCCTTCCTGCACTATCGGCAAGCGCTATTGGGCGCAACTCGGGGACGAGAGCCCCGCGGGAGGCCTGTTGCTCGACGGGCAAACCCGCGTCGGCTAAGCGTTTGCGGGAGGGGACGTGGCGGAACGGTAGACGCAGCGGACTTAAAATCCGCTTCCGGCAACGGAGTGTGGGTTCGAGTCCCACCGTCCCTACCAATGCGGCTCCATCGGCCGTGGCCGTGGAGGTGAGGAGGGCGCGGAGCGGCGGGCTTTCGCCCGGAGACCGTATGGGTATTGAGAAGCGTTTCGGCGAGAAGATCGCCGCTCCGCGCGGACCGTTATCCCGAAGCGCACGGCGCGCAGGCTTCATTCAGCCTTTCACCTTGCCGCCCCGGACGGGCGGACGGGTTTTCCAGCCCATCCGATACGCGGGTTTGCGTCACCCGCGCTGCTAGAACCCGCCGCGTCGAGCGCCCCGGGATAAGACCCTGCCAGGCTCCACCGCCAGCGAGACCCCGCTCGGCCGCACCGCCACCGCTCGTTTGGGCTGGATCCGAACGCCCTCCCCATGCGGCGGGGTGAGGAGAGTGTGCCTCA
>CAMLRH010000082.1 GCA_946482375.1 uncultured Caulobacteraceae bacterium
CCTGGGGGCGCCCACACGCCTTACGCCTGGGGGCAAGGACTCGGCTTATCGCCCCCCCCCGGGGGTTGGCCGGCAGATGGCGGGGACGGGGGCCGCCGCGGTAGCCCCCTCACCCGCTTCGCGGGAGCTCCCCCAGCGGGGGAGCATCACCTCTCCGCCGCCGTTTCTTTTTGCCTAACCCCTTGAAACCTCCACACTTGTTGGGCAAAGGTCGATGTCCGGGACGAGGGGACCTCATGATCAAGTCGGAGCTGATCGCCAGGCTGGCGACCGAAAATCCGCATCTCACCCAGCGCGACGTCGAGCGCGTCGTCGGCGTCATCCTCGAGCGGATGATCAACGCGCTGGAGCGCGGCGGCCGCGTCGAGCTGCGCGGCTTCGGCGCCTTCTCCGTGCGTTCGCGCCCGGCCCGCGCCGGCCGCAACCCGCGCACGGGCGACCCCGTCGACGTCCGCGCCAAGCACGTGCCCTTCTTCAAGAGCGGCAAGGAGCTGCGCGCGCGCCTCAATGCCGAAGACGCCTGAGCCACCCGCAAGGCCGAGACGGCCGAGGAAGCCCCGCGAGGCCGTAGCCGAAGCGATGGCCGAGGTCGCCGAGGCGGTCCCTCCGGCCGCCCGCACCGTCGTCGGCGAATTCCGTGAGTTCATCGCCCGCGGCAACGTCATCGACCTGGCCGTCGGCGTCATCATCGGCGCGGCCTTCAACAACATCGTGAAAGCCTTGGTCGACGGCGTGCTGATGCCGCCCATCGGGCTCGCCATGGGCGGCTTGGACTTCTCCAAGCTGGAGTGGGTGCTGCGCCCCGACAACCCGGCCACCAAGGAAGTCGAGAAGGTCGCCATCACCTACGGCGCCTTCATCAACACCCTGATCCAGTTCCTCATCGTCGCCTGGGCGGTGTTCATGCTGGTGAAGCTGGTCAACTTCCTGCGCCGCAAGGAAGACGAGAAGCCGAAGGCGGTGACGACCGAGCTGCTGCTGATGGAGATCAGGGATTTGTTGAAGGGGGAGAAGCCGAGCAGCGGCTAACTGGCTGTGGTAGCCACCTTTGAACGTCTGGCCTGCCTCAAAAGCCGGTGGTTGACTTAAGCGCTACCCTATCCAATCCATGGTTTATCACCACGGGGGTTGAGGGTGCTGGGGGGCATGGATGGAACTTCATTCTGTAACCGTCGCCGGATTTCGGCGTTTCCGGGAACGCTCACTCCTTAGAACAAACGGAAAGCTCGTCGCGCTCGTCGGCCCGAATGAGGCGGGAAAGTCTTCACTGCTCCATGCGATCTCGCTGCTTTCTCACGATAAGCCACCTCCGTTGAGCGACTCGACCCGAGGCGAGTCGCAGGACCTGCTTGTCGTCGAAGGTCGCTATCACTTGTCGCCCGAAGATCGAGAGGTGGCTGGAGCGCCGGGCGCTATATGGCTCCGCGTCACCAAGAGGGCAAATGGCACTCGAGACCTCTCACTAGAACCGGTACCTCCTAGCCGAGACTTCACGCCACGCCGGAAGCTAGCAGAAGCGGTGGAGGCCGCGCTCCGCAATTCAAAGGTCGTTTCGCGTTTCGACGACGAAGAGGACCTAGATGACCGTCTCGTCGAGGCGCTAGAGCTTTTGGAAAGCACCTCTCAAGACCTTTCTGCCAAGGAAATAGGTTCCGCTGAGACCGCGATAAAGGAGCTAGTATCGTATATTTCTGAGAAAGATTCGGTCAAGCTGAGAAACCTCCCTACTCTGTTAGCTCTCTTTGTTGAAACTGAAGCGGCACCTAACCCCAACCTATCCGCTTTGAACATCTTGCGATCACGCCTCCCCGTCGTCTTATTTTTTGGCGAGGACGATAGAGATTTGGCATCTGATTATGACCTCGCAGAGCTAGGCTCTCACGTACCAGCCGCCTTGCGCAATCTTTGCCAGATCGCTGAACTTAATATTAGCCAACTAGTAAAGGCTTACGAAGACGATAGAAAGGCTGACGTTGCCACCCTCGAAACGCAAGCAAACGACAGATTAAAGGAGCGCTTCAAGGAGGACTGGCAGCAATCTGGCGTAAGCGTTTCTCTAAAGGTGCACAACAATCAGTTAATAGTTTTGGTGGAAAATAGGAAGCGAGAGTTTACCTCTTTTGCAGAGCGCAGCGATGGACTACGGCAGTTCGTGGCTTTGCAGGCCTTCGCCACCGGCAAAAGGAAGGATGCGCCAATACTTCTGATAGATGAAGCCGAACAAAAGCTTCACTACGACGCGCAGGCCGACTTGATACAGATGCTAGCTAGACAACAGCTTGCATCCAAAGTGATCTACACAACCCACTCAGCTGGATGCCTGCCGGAAGACCTGGGCAATGGCGTTAGGTTTGCTCGACCACATCGCAACGATGAAACCCGGAGCGAGATCGCCAACAATTTTTGGTCGGAGAATGAGCCAGGATTCGCGCCGCTTCTTTTTGGAATGGGCGCGAGCACTCTTGCCTTCTTTCCCACCCGTCATGCCGTGATGGTTGAGGGGGCGTCGGATATGCTTCTACTTCCAACAATGCTTCGAGAGGCGCTGGGCAAGAGCGTTCTAGGATTCCAGCTGGTCCCCGGCCTTTCCAATTCAGATGATGAGGGAATGATTCACGCCCCAGCAATAGGTAAAGATAACAGTATATTATACCTAGTTGACGGCGACGACGGAGGGGTAAAATTAAAGAACCGCCTTATGCGACGAAAGGTGACCAAGGAAAATATTTTCGTTCTGTCGAACCCCTCAGGCACAGCTAATGAAGTGGAAGATTTTCTAGATATCGGACTTCTGGTTGCTGCGGCCAACAACCTGCTTCAGAAATATTATCCCAGCGCCCCGGCGCTGTCCAAAAAGGACTTGCCTGCACAAAGTCGCATGTCCGCTCTGGAAAAGGCCTTCCGCGCGCGGGCTAAAATTCCTCGTGGCAAACCTTGGCCGGGAAAGGTTGCGCTGTCGTACGAAGTACTGGACCTGTGCGCCGAAGATCCTAGCCGTCGAATCCTAGCCGCTGATCGTCGCCCCGCGCTAAGGGCAATCGGCTTAGAAATTTTGGCGCGCTTTAAGGCAATCGCTAAGGCCAACGCCACCAGTTAAGTCAAATCTGCCAAACGGCGAGCACGACACACGCTCCAACCCATCCAGTCCAAAACCGTCCAACGCGGTGCAGAACCTCCAACTCGTCCACGTCCGCTGAGGCGGCGCTAACCTCTGCGGATGACGAACCTTCGTAAGGGGCAGGTGCGGTTGGGGCCGCGGACTTGGGCGGTGTCCGGGAGGCTTACCTTTCCGGGGCCTCGGCGGCTTCGTTGGCGCAGACCTATGGGTGTTCGCTGGGGACGATCCGCTGGCGGGCGAGGCAGGAGGGCTGGCGGCGCTGCGACGCGCATGGCGAGGGCGCGGCTCCGCGCGCCGCGCGGGCGCACCGCATTCAGGCGCTGATCGCGGAGAAATGCGGCGGCGGTCCGGCCTGAGCCCTCCACCAAATCTCCGGAAAACATCCACGCCGTCTGCAAGCTCGGGCGGCGTGGCGGGGGCATAGGGGCGCGGCGGGCGATTGGCCCGTCTCGATCCAACCAAGAAAGACCCCCCAATGCCTCTCGTGACCATCGACGTCATCAAGGACGTCTTTTCCACTGAACAGAAGCAGGCGCTGATCGCCGGCGTGACCGAAGCCATGGTCCACGTCGAGGGTGAAGCCATGCGCCCGGTGACCTGGGTGCGCGTCCAGGAGTTCGAACAGGGCGACTGGGCGATCGGCGGCAAGAGCCTGCGCGCCGCGGACGTCCACGCGCTCGCGCTCGAGCCCGCCTGACGCGGGCTTATCGCCCCGCCCGCACTCCCCCGGCGGGCGGGGCTCCCCTTTTGAAAGCTGACGAAATGCAAGAGATCGAAGCCGACTATGTCGTCGTCGGCGCCGGCTGCATGGGCCTGTCGTTCGCCGACAGCCTGCTGACCAGCGACCCGGACGCGACCATCGCCATCGTCGACCGGCGCGCGAGCCCCGGCGGCCACTGGACCGAGGCCTATCCGTTCGTGCGCCTGCATGCGCCGGCCGCGATCTATGGCGTGAACTCCATGCCGCTGGGCTGCGACGCCGTGGAGACGCGCGGCGTCAACGCCGGCCTTCTGGATCTCGCGAGCGGGGCCGAGATCCGCGACTACTTCGACCAGCTGATGCGCGAGCGCCTGCTGCCGAGCGGCCGGGTGCGCTGGCTGCCGCTGAGCGACTGGCGCGAGGGCGGCGTCGTCCGCTCGCGGACCGACGGCTCGGAACGGCGGTTGATCGCGAGGAAGCGGCTGGTCGACGCCACCCATACCGAGACGCAGCTGCCGACGAGCCAGCCGCCTGCCTTCGCGGTCGCGCCCGGCGTGCGGCTGGTCCCGCCGCATCACCTCGGCGCCATCCACGAACGGCCGTCGGGCTGGGTGGTGCTGGGCGCCGGCAAGACGTCGATGGACACCGTCGTCCAACTGCTGGAGCAGGGCGTCGAGCCTTCGGCCATCACCTGGGTCAGGCCCCGCGACCAGTGGTTCATCCCACGCGAGAAGATGCAGCCGACCGACGCCTTCTTCGAGGCCACCATCGGCGCCTTCGCGGGCGAACTGGAAGTGGCGGCCAACGCGGCCTCGCTCGACGGACTGTTCGAGGATCTGGAAGCGGCCGGGCTGATCGCGCGGATCGACCGGCGGGTGAAGCCGACCATGTACCGCTGCGCCATCGTCGGCGAGCGCGAGCTCGACCTGCTGCGGCAGGTGGAAACGGTCGTCCGGCTGGGCCGCGTCACCGCCATCGAACCGACGCGGCTCGTCATGGAGCAGGGCGAGATTTCCCGCGCGCCGGGCACGGTCTACGTCAACTGCACCGCCGACGGCATTCCGAAGAAGCCGGCCAAGCCGGTGTTCGCCGACGACCGCATCACGCTGCAGTACGTGCGCAAGTGCTCGCCCAGCTTCAGCGCCGCCTTCATCGCCCATGTCGAGGCGGGCGGCGGGAGCGAGGCCGAGAAGAACATGCTCTGCCGGCCGATCCCGGCGCCGGACGAGCCGCTCGACTGGCTGCGCGGACATTTGCACGAGGCCGGCAACCGCGTGCGCTGGGCCGAGCGGCCCGGACTGCAGGCCTGGGTGGCGACAGCGCGGCTCGACCGCTTCTCCGGCATGATCGCGCGGGCGGCGCAGGAGGGCCGGCCGGAGCGGATGGCGATCCTCAACCGCTATCGCACGGCGATGAAGCCGGGGATTTCGCGGATCGCGGAGCTGCTGGCGGCGGCCGAGGCGCCGCGCATTCCGGAACCGGCCTAGAAGCTGAGTTCGGGCTGCGCCGCCCCCGCCTGGGCGGTTTCGGGGAGGTGGCAGGTGAAGACCGCGCCGGCGCCGGGCTCGCTCTCCAGCGCCACCCAGCCGCCGTGCAGCTCGACCAGCGCTTTGACCAAAGCCAGCCCCAGCCCCGGCCCGCCCCGGTCGCGGCCGACGAAACGGTCGAAGATGTGGGCCTGCACGTGGAAGGGGATGCCGCGCCCGGTGTCGGCGACGAGCAGCTGGACTTCGCCGAGCGCCCGGCGCGCCGACAGGGTGACCGTGCCGCCGGCCGGCGTCTGGCGCACGCCGTTCTCGATCAGATGGTCGAGGATCTGGGCGAGCCGTCCGCGGTCGCCGCGCATCAGGCCGACCTCTTCCGCGTCGGCGACGACCAGCTTCACGCCCTGCGTGGCCGCCTCGGGCTCCCAGCGCGCGGCGACGTCGGCCAGCAGTTCGGCCACACCGACGTCGCCAATCTCCAAGGCCATCTCGTCAGCGTCGATCTGGGCGATGTCGAGGACGTCGTCGATGGAGCGCGCCAGCTGCGTCGCCGCCGAGCGCACCGAGCCGATATAGGCCCGCGCCCGGTCGGAGAGCGCTTCGCCGCCGTGCTCCAGCAGCTCCGAGTAGCCGATGATGGTGGTGAGCGGCGTGCGCAGCTCATAGCTGACGTTGCCGACGAACTCCCGCTTCAGCCGCTCGGCCTCGGCCAGCGCCGCCTCGCGGGCGGTGAGCGCGGCCTCCAGCTTCCGGGTATCGGTGATGTCGGCGAAGGCGATCAGGGTGGCGCCGTCCGGCAGCGGCCGCGACTGGTAGGCGAGGATGCGACCGTCGGAGGTCTTCACCTCGCCGGTCGTCGGCGCGCGGGATTCCGGATCGGGGTCGGCGACGCGGCCCTTCAAGTCACGCCAGAAGGCGAGGTCGTGGACGCGGGGCACGCAGAGTTCGACCACGCCTTCGAAGTCGCCGGCGGCGGCGAGGTCGGCCTCGGTGACGTTCCAGAACTGGGCGAAGGCGTCGTTGTGCAGCCGCAAGCGGCCGTCGGAGCCGAACACGGCGACGGCGTCGTTCAGCTTGTCCAGCGTCGCCTGCTGCACCTGGATAAGCGCGTTGTACTGCGCCTTCAGCTTCAGCTCGCCGGTGATGTCGGAGAACAGCAGCAGGAGACCGCCGAGCGGATGCGGCTGGCGCACGACGCGAAGCGTGCGGCCGTCGGGCAGGGTCCAGAGGTCGTCCGGCTGCGGGTTGAGGCTTTCGTAGTGGGCCAGTTCGGCCGCTTTCCACTTGGCGTAGTCGGCGCTCTCGGGCAGGCGGCGGCGTTGGCGCAGGCGGTCGAGGATTTCGCCGTGGGTCGGCCGTTCGCCAAGCCACGCGGGCTCCAGTCCCCACAGCTCGGCGAAGGCGGCGTTGTGGAAGCTGAGCCGCCGCGCCTGGCTGAAGATGGCGACCGCTTCGGCGATGTGGTTCAGCGTCTCGTCGTGGGCCTCGACGTGGCGGCGCAGGGTCTCGCGGGTCTCCTCCACCTCGGTGGCGTCCTGCGCCCAGACGCCGACGCCGCCGCCTTCTAGCGGCTCGGCGATGAAGCGGAAGGCGCGGCGGCGTCCCCCCGCACTGGCCCAGCGGACGGTTTCGCGGCGTTCGGCGAGGTTGGCGGCTTCGCTGGCCAGCGCATCGGCGGCGCGGTCGAAGGTCAGGCCGCGTTCGGCGGCGTCGTTCAGGTCCTTGGCGTCGACGGCGGCGAGCCAGCCCTTGTTGGCCCACTGCACCCGGCCATCGGCGCCGGCGATCCAGGCGGGCTCGGGCCGGGCGTCGAGGAAGGCGGCGAACCGCGCCGCCGTCGGCAGGGCGGCGCCGGCGCCCTCGATGGGCGAGAGGCGCAGCCACGCCAGCGCGCCGGCCGTGCGACCTTCCACCGAAACGACGCCGTTCGGCCCGCGCGCCTCGAAGGCGCAGGGCTCGCCACGGTCGAAGAGCAGGCGCAGGCGGCGCGCATGGTCCGGATCTGCGCGCATCAGGGCGTTGAGCAGGGCCTGGGGCTCGGGCAGCTCGAGCTCGAACACAGCCGAGCAGGCGGCCAGGCTGTCGCCGCCGGAGGCGAGGCTGGCGCGGCCGTCCTCGACGACCAACAGCGCGCTGTCGAAGGCCTCGACCGAGGCCTGGGCCATGTCGGCGTCGCCGCCGAGCGCATCGAGCCTGGCCTGCAGCACCCGCACCCGCTCTTCGGTGCGGCGGCGTTGGACCAGCGCCCACAGGGCGCCCGAGATGGCGAGGCAGATCGAACCCGCCGATGCGGCGAGGATCAGGTCCTGCGGTTCCATCAGGCGACGCCCCGAATCATCGTTCCGGAGGATAGGCCGCGCCGGGCCCGCTGGCGATTAACGGCGGGAACGCGCATGTATGAGGCGATGAACGCCGTCCTCTACCCCGTCGCCGCCAACGCCGAGGCCGCGCTGACGAGACCCGTCGGCAGGGCCGCGCGCGAACGCGAGGCCAGGGATCTGGCCGGCCGCGACGTCGAGTTCATTTCCGAAGAGGTCGGCCCCGCGTTCGAAACCGCCGACGCGGCGGAGGCGGCCTTCGGACCGGTGCTGGAAGGCGGCGCGGCGCGCATCCGCGAAGTCATCGCCAAGGTAAAGGGCCGCACGCCGGTCGTCGCCCCGGTGAAGCCGGTCTACGCCGGGGGCCATCGCTGGCCGAAGGTCGAGGCGCCGCTGGCCAAGACCGTCTGGCGGCTTTCCATCTCCTACTGGCGCATCGTCGACCCGGCCCGCTTCGCCGAGCTGGAACAGGCGAGGAAGGCGCGCAAGACGGCGGAAGGCGAAACGCTCGGCCGCGACGCGCTGCGGGCGCTGTCGCGCCAACCGCTGCAGCCGGTCAAGCCGCAGCAGCCGCTGGACGTCGGCCTCTTCGAATACCGCCTGCCCGAGGCGCCCGAGATCGTGATCCCAGACGAATGACCGCCAACTGGAACGAGGCGACGGCGCCGTCGCTCGACGACATCGCCGACATCGCCCAGGCCGCCTTCGAGACGCTGCCGCCGCACCTGCGGGCGCTGGCCGGTGAGTGCGTCATCCAGGTCGCCGACTTCGCCGAGGACGAGGTGCTGGAGGCGCTGGGCATCGAGAACCCGTTCGAGCTGACGGGCCTCTATCAGGGCGTCGACCTTTCGCGCCGCTCGGTCATGGACCCCGAGCGGATGCCGCCGATGGTCTTCCTCTACCGCCGGCCGATCCTCGACGAGTGGATGGAGCTTGGCGACGTGACGCTCGGCGAACTCGTCACCCACGTCCTGATCCACGAGATCGGCCACCATTTCGGCCTCTCGGACGAGGCGATCGAAGCCATCGAGGCGAGGGCGTAGGGCGCCCCCTCCCCCTCGATGGGGGAGGGCAGGGGTGGGGGTGTGGCCGCTGAGCTTGGGTGAGGAGCGCTGTTCGGCTCAGAGCCCAACGCGTCCCTCCGTCATCTCCCTGCACTCACCCCCATCCCCGACCCTTCCCCCATCGAGGGGGAAGGGAGGCACACACAAACTTGACGCAGGCGTCACTTTTTCATTGACGGAACGCTGCTACGAAGGGAAAGTGCAGCCTTCCAAGGTCTCCTAAGAAGGGACCCCTATGCCTGTGGCCGGAGGAGTGGACGTCGTGACGGACAAGAACATCACCAAGGACGCCATGTACGATGCGGTGGCGCCGGACGACTTCGAGTCGATGCTCGAACTCGACCGCTACAACAACCGCACCACGGCGTTCGACAAGATCATCTCGGCCACCCACGACCACTTCTGGGATCCGCTGTCGAAGGACTACATCGACTTCGACGAGCCCTGGGACATGGACAACGACCCGCTGGTCCCCGAGGACCTCGTGGTGTCGCTCTCCACCGACTACGTCTCCAACCACCTGTCGGACCCGAAGCAGCGCACGCGCTTCATCAACCAGTCCGTCCTGCGGGCCTTCTCCTCGATCCTGCACGGCGAGCAGGGCGCGCTGAACCTGTCGGCCAGCCTCTGCCACGTGCTGAAGGACCAGGGCGCGCAGGAGTACGCCGCCAACCAGACCCGCGAAGAAGCCCGCCACGTCACGGCCTTCGCCAAATACATCAAGGCCCGCTGGGGCCGTCCGGTCGAATGCGGCCCGACGCTGAAGGACCTGCTCGTCGAGATCATCGGCGCGCCGGAGGTCTACAAGAAGATCATCGGCATGCAGATGCTGGTCGAGGGCCTGGCCATGGGCGCCTTCGCCACCTTCTACACCAAGATGTACGACCCGCTCGGCCGCAAGCTGTTGCAGCTGGTGATGACCGACGAGGCCTTCCACCACAAGTTCGGGAAGATCTGGGCCGACCG
>CAMLRH010000083.1 GCA_946482375.1 uncultured Caulobacteraceae bacterium
CTGGTCGGCGGTCAGCAACGACGGCTGCCCGGGATTGCGGCGCCGTCGATCGACCAGGCCGGCCGGTCCCTCGGCGTTGTAGCGCCGGAGGATGGTTCGCACCCAATTCGCGTTGTAGCCCACGAGGCGGGCCACGTCCGGATCGGCCGCGGCGACTGCCGTGCGCGAGGCGGTGACCATCAGGCGCGGCGCGGGCGCGTCGGCCTGTCGGCGCGTCGCGGCGTCCTCGGCCCCGGCCAGCGCGATGGCGTCGGCGATCATGGCGTCGGTAGCGCCCGCCTGACGAGCGGCCGTCGCGGTGCGGGCCAGCGCCAGGTTGCTGGCAGGATCGGCGCAGGCGGCTGCGTCGCCTTCGCAGCGGCGGACGGCCTCGCTGACGGCGCGCAGGCGGACGGCGAGATTGCTGAGCGCGGCGTCGCTTGCGGCCAGCGCCTGGACACGGCCCGCGAACTCGGCGGCCTCACGGGCGAACTCAATGGCGCCGATGTCGGGGATGGCGACTTCAGCGGGCGCCGCGCGGGCGGCCTTCACGGCGACGACGCCAAGCGTCAGGGCGGCGAACAACTCGTCGCGGAAGGCCACCGCGTCGGCTTGTTTGCGGAAGAGGCCGAGCGCGTGGCCGTGGGCGGCGATATGGCGGGCGTAGCGGTCGGGGCCCCCGGCAAGCACCGGATCGGCGGCGGCGGGTTCGGCCAGCGCCTTGGGGTAATCGTCGGGCAGGTCGGCGGGCACCGTCCCGGCCCAGTCGAGCCAGGCTTCGACGCGAGCGTCGCTCCAGCCCTTCGGCGCGAGCACGCCGGCCAGCGAGCCCGCTGTCTCGACCGTCCGCAGCTCCACCTCGGCGGCTGGGCCGCGCGACAGACGCCGTTCAAAGCGCATCGAATCCGACTCCCGCACACACTTTCGGGGAGGCTAGGGACGCCACAGAGTCGGGGCAATAGATGTTGCGGGGGCGGAGGCATCCATCCACAACATCTGGCGCCCGCCCTTTGCTGGACGCGCCAAGGGGCAGCCGTTATGGTCCGCGCGCATTCTGACCTCGGAATTCAGGGCCTTCGCGCGTGTTGAAATCGCTTCTGACCTGGTGGCACGGGGCCACGCCCGGTATCCGCTTCACCATCGGCCGCCGTGGCGTCCTGATCGGCGAAGACGAGTTCGGCAACCGCTACTACGAGGCCAAGGACGCGCGTGACAGCTACGACCGCCACAAGCGCCGCTGGGTCGTTTACAACGGCTACGCCGAAGCCTCGAAGGTGCCGCCCGACTGGCATGGCTGGCTGCACTACACCTTCGCCGAGCCGCCCACGGTCGAGCCGCTGAAGCGGCGCGCCTGGGAGAAGGAACACCGGCCGAACCTGTCGGGCACGCCGCTCGCCTGGCGTCCGAAGGGCTCGCTGGCCCGCACCGGTGAGCGTCCGCCCGCCACCGGCGACTATGAAGCCTGGACGCCGGAGTAGGGCGCATGAGGCGCCTCAGCATCGCGGCCGTGGCGCTACTCGCGGGCCTGGCGGTCGCCGGGCCGATGGCCGCACAGGATGCGCCGACGCCCGAGCCGATCCCGACGCTGCCCAAGGCGCCGATCCCCTATAACCAGCTTCGTCCCAAGGGGCCGCCCGCCCCGAAGGTCGTCCCGGTCGAGGAGAAGGAGCCGGAGAAGCCGGTCGCCGCCCCGAAGCGGGCGCGGGCCCAGGCCGCCATCCTGCAAGCGCTGGACAAGGTGACGGCCGAGACCATCCGCTTCGAAGCCCCGATCGGCCAGCCGGTCCGCTACAAGAGCCTCGTCTTCACCGTCCGCGCCTGCGAGACCTCGGCGCCCGACGAGCTGGCCCCGGAATCGGTGGCCTACGTCACGGTCGATTCCGAGGCCCGGCAGCAGGCCGGTCGCCGCAAGCGGCCTTCGCGGCAGATTTTCCGCGGCTGGATGTACGCCTCGACGCCCAGCATCAACCCGCTGGAACACCCGGCCTACGACGCCTGGCTGATCGCCTGCAGGACCGCCGCGCCGTCCCCGGCGAACCGGTAGAAGTCGGCCTCCACCTTCAGCGCCAGGGCAAGCCGGCGACGATACTCCGTGCGGGCGATTTCGCGCGCGCCGAACTGGGCCAGGTGCTCGGTCATGAACTGGGCGTCAAGCAGCCGGTAGCCGCCGACGATCAGCCGCGCCGCCAGGTGGCAGAGCGCCACCTTGCTGGCGTCGCGCGTCGCCGAAAACATGCTCTCGCCGAAAAAGGCGCCCTGTAGCGCCACGCCATAGAGGCCGCCGACCAGTTCGCCGTCCTCCCAGCACTCGACGCTGTGGGCGACGCCGGTCTTGTAGAGTTCGCAGTAGAGCTGCTGGATCGGCCGGTTGATCCAGGTCTCCGGCCGTTCACGCCGCTCGGCGGCGCAATGCTCGACCACCGTTTCGAAAGCCGTGTCGATCTTGATGGCGAAGCGGTTGGCGCGGACAGTCCGGGCCAGCCGACGCGGAATGTGGAACCGCTCCAGCGGCAGGATGCCCCGCCGTTCCGGGTCGATGAGGAAGATGCGGGCGTCGTCACGGGCGTCCGCCATCGGGAAGACGCCCTGCCGGTAGCAGGCGATCAGGTCCTGGACGTCGAAGCCGTCGTCCCGCGCCACCCCATCATCCCTGCGCCTTGATCCACTGTTCGAGCCAGTGGATGTGGTAGTCGCCCTTGATGATCTCCGGCTCCAGCAGAAGTTCCTGGAAGAGCGGGATGGTCGTCTCGATGCCGCCCACCACCATTTCGGCCAGACACCGGCAGGTGCGCGCGATGCACTCCTCGCGGTCGCGGCCGTGCACGATCAGCTTGCCCGCCAGGCTGTCGTAGTAAGGGGGGATCGAATAGCCGGCGTAGAGGGCTGAATCGAGCCGCACGCCGAGCCCCCCCGGCGCATGGAAGTCGGTGATCAGTCCCGGTGACGGCGTAAAGGTCTTCGGGTTCTCTGCATTGATCCGGCACTCGATGGCATGACCTTCGAAAATGACCTCGTCCTGTTTGAAAGAGAGCGGCAGGCCGGCGGCGATGCGGATCTGTTCGCGCACGAGGTCGATGCCGGTGATCATTTCGGTGACCGGGTGCTCGACCTGCAGGCGGGTATTCATCTCGATGAAGAAGAACTCGCCGTCCTCGTACAGGAACTCGATGGTGCCGACGCCGAGGTAGCCGATGGACTTCACCGCATCGACCACCACCTTGCCGATCTTCTTGCGCGTGGCGGCGTCGATAACCGGGGAGGGGGCCTCCTCGAGCACCTTCTGGTGGCGGCGCTGCAGCGAGCAGTCGCGTTCGCCGAGGTGGACGACGTTGCCGAAGCTGTCGGCGATGACCTGCAGCTCGATGTGGCGCGGCTTCTGGAGGTAGCGTTCCATGTAGACGGCGTCATCGCCAAAGGCCGCCTTGGCCTCGCCCTGGGCGGTGGCCAGCGCCTCGGCGAGGTCGTCGGCGGTCTGGGCGACCTTCATGCCGCGCCCGCCGCCGCCGGCAGCAGCCTTGATGAGGACCGGGTAGCCGATCTCCTCGGCGGCCGCGAAAGCTTCTTCCTCGGTCTGGAGCGCCCCTTCGGAGCCGGGCACCACCGGGATGCCCGCGTCCTTCACCGCCTGCTTGGCGGTGATCTTGTCGCCCATCATGCGGATGTGTTCGGGCTTGGGCCCGATGAAGGTGAAGCCGTGCGCCTCTACGATCTCGGCGAAGCGGGCGTTCTCCGAAAGGAAGCCGTAACCGGGATGGATGGCGTTGGCGCCGGTGATCTCGCCGGCGGCGATGATGGCCGGGATGTTGAGATAGCTCTTGGCGGCGGGGGCGGGGCCGATGCAGACGCTTTCGTCCGCCAGCCGCACCCACATGGCGCCGGCGTCGGCTTCGGAGTGCACGGCGACGGTGGAGATGCCCATCTCCTTGCACGCGCGGTGGACCCGCAGGGCGATCTCGCCGCGGTTGGCGATAAGAATCTTCTCGAACACGGCGGCTACTCGATGACGACGAGCGGCTCGCCGAACTCGACGGGCTGGGCGTCGGCCACCAGGATCTCCACGATCTTGCCTGAGCGCGGGGCCGGGATCGGGTTCATGGTCTTCATCGCCTCGACGATGAGCAGGGTCTGGCCTTCGGACACCTGCGCGCCGACGCGGATGAAAGGCTCGGCGCCGGGCTGCGGCTGCAGATAGACGGTGCCGACCATCGGTGAGTTGACGACGTCGCCGGCATACTCGGCGGCCGGCGCCGCGAGGGGCGCGGCCGCGGCCGCCAAAGCGACGGGCCCGGTCGCGGCCGGAGCAGCCACGGCGGGCGCCAGCGCCACGGGAGCAGCGACTGTCAGTTCACGAGCGACACGAATCCGCAGGTCGCCGCGCTCTACCTCAATCTCGGTGAGCCCGGTTTCCTTCAGGATGGCGGCCAGTTTGCGCACCAGCCGGGTGTCGATGGCTCTCGCGTCGGGGGAATCCGCGGGGGCCGAGTCATTGGACATGGAAGCCATAACCTTTGTTCAGGCAGGGGAGTTCGCGGCGAGGCCCGCCGCGGCCTCGACCGCCAGTTCATAGCTCGTCGGTCCGAAGCCGGAAACGACGCCGGTGGCGACAAGCGAGACGTAAGTCTTGTGCCGGAAGTCTTCCCGGGCGGCCGGGTTGGAAAGGTGGCACTCGACGATCGGAATGCTCAGGGTCTTGAGCGCATCGAGCAGGGCGACCGAGGTGTGGCCGTAGCCCGCCGGGTTTATGACCAGCGCGCGGCCCTTCTCGCGGGCTTCCTGCACCCAGTCGATCAGCTCGCCCTCGTGGTTGGTCTGGCGGAAGACGACGGTGAGCCCCTTGCTCCTGGCCCTCGATTCGCAGCGCCCCTGGATATCGGCCAGGGTGTCGCGGCCGTAAATCTCGGGCTCGCGGACGCCAAGAAGGTTGAGGTTGGGCCCGCTCAGCACATAGATCGGTTTCGACATTCGGCCCCTGCCGCCCGGTTCGGGCGTCTTGTATAGCCCGGCGCGCGGGGTCACAAGCGCGGGAGAGAGATGCGCATTTCAGTGAACGGCGAAGAACGGGTGTTTAACGGTGTGGCGGATGTCGCCGCGCTGGTGGCCGAACTCGGCCTCGACCCGCGCAAGGTCGCCGTCGAACGCAACCTCGAGATCGTGCCGCGCTCGACCTATGCGGCCACCGCTCTGGCCGACGGCGACCGCATCGAGATCGTGACGTTTATCGGCGGGGGGTGAGAGTCTCCACGCTCCCATCTTTTCCAGCCCCGAGCGGATAACTCTCCATTCGTCATCCCGGACGGCCCGCAGGGACGATCCGGGACCCAGAGGCCGCAGCTGTGACTCCTGGGTCCCGGCTCTCCGCGCTGCGCGCTACGGCCGGGATGACGGTGAAGTATGACTGGACGAGATCAGAGGCGGATAACTCGTCCCGAGAGTCTCCATTCAGGGCTCGAATGTCTCGCCTTGATATGTCTCCACTTTCCTCGCATCTGCTGTGTGCATGAATGCACACGCCCAGCCCGAAGACTCCTGGACCGTCGCCGGACGCACCTTCCGGTCGCGGCTGATCGTGGGGACGGGGAAGTACAAGGACTACGCGACCAACGCCGCAGCCGCCGAGGCGGCGGGGGCGGAGATCGTCACGGTGGCGGTGCGGCGGGTGAACCTGTCGGACCCGAGCCAGCCGCTGCTGATGGACTATGTGAAACCCGACCGCTTCACCTACCTGCCGAACACGGCGGGCTGCTTCACGGGTGAGGAGGCGGTGCGGACGCTGCGGTTGGCGCGGGAGGCGGGCGGCTGGGACCTCGTGAAGCTGGAGGTGCTCTCCGACCCCAAGACCCTCTATCCGGACATGGAAGAGACGCTGCGGGCGCTGAAGCTGCTCGTCGCCGAGGGGTTCTCGGTGATGGTCTATTGCTCGGACGATCCGGTCTATGCGCGCAAGCTGGAGGAGGCGGGGGCGGCGGCCATCATGCCGCTGGGCGCGCCGATCGGCTCGGGGCTCGGCATCCAGAACAAGGTCAATATCCGCCTGATCGTCGAGGCGGCAGGCGTGCCGGTGCTGGTCGACGCGGGGGTTGGCACGGCCTCGGACGCCACCGAGGCGATGGAGCTCGGCTGCGAGGGGGTGCTGATGAACACCGCCATCGCCGAGGCCAAGGACCCGATCAGGATGGCGCGGGCCATGAAGCACGCGGTTATCGCGGGGCGGGAAGCCTATCTGGCCGGACGGATGCAGAAGCGGCTCTACGCCGATCCGTCGTCGCCGCTGGCGGGGCTGATCTAGGCGGCCGGGCGGCTTGCGCCGCCGTGGACCTCGATACGCGGGCTCTTGCCCTTTTTGACGGCGGCGATGGCCTGCTTGAGGGCCAGCGGATCGGCGCCGGGGATCATCACGTCGCCGACGACGAAGGCCGGCGTGCCCTGGATGCCGAGGGCGGCCGCCAGCTGGTGCTGGTCTTCAAGGTATTTCCGCTGCTCGGCGGATTGCTGGCGCTCGCGGGCGGCGGCCGGACTGACGCCGTGCAGGGTGAGGATGCGAGCGACGTCGTCGTCCTCCAGCGGCTTCTCAGCCATGAACTCGCGGTGGACATCGAGGAACTTGCCGTTCGCCTTGGTCAGTTCGGCGCCGGCGGCGGCGTACTCCGACGCCTCGCCGAAGATGGTCATGTCCTTGAAGACGAAGCGGACGTCCGGATTGGCGCGCGCCAGCGCCAGCACCTCGGGGGCGATCAGTTTGCAGTAGCCGCAGTTGTAGTCGAAGAACTCGACGACGGTGATCTTGCCGTTGGGGTTGGCGACGAAGTCGCGCGGGTCGTTCTCCAGCGCCTTCTTGTTGGCTTCGATGGCCTTCGAGGCCGCGAGCAGGGACTGCTCCTGCTGCTTCACCTGCAGCCGCTCATAGGCCTCCTGCAGCACCTCGGGGTGCTCCAGCAGGTAGGCGCGGACCTTCTTTCCGAACGCCTCGTCGGCCTTCGGTTCTCCGCAGGCGGCCAGGGTGAGGAGGGCGACGGTAGCGACGGCTTTCAGAAGCCTCATCGGCGAGTCCCGATGGAGCCCTCGCGGGCCAACTGCCTCAGGTCTTCGTTGCTGGGCTCGGAGGCCAGCACGATGTCGGTGGCGCGGCGCCAGCCGACGGTGTCCTTGTCCAGCAGCTCGCGGGCCCGCATGGCGAAGCCGCGCGCTTCCTTCTCGGCGCCGACGGAGAAGTAGGCTTCGGCGGTGGCGAGGCGGGCGAGGCCATCGTCGCCGCGGCGGTCGTAGGCCTCCGCCAGCAGCCGCCAGGCGACGGTGTTGTCGTCTTCCTGCAGCAGCGCCTTCCTCAGTTCGGCGATGCCTTCGTCACGCTTCTTGGGATCGTCCAGGGCGACGAGGGTCTGGCCAAGGTTGACCCGCAGCAGCGGCGCGTCCGGCTTCAGCTCGACCGACTTACGCTGAGGCTCTTCGGCTTCGGCCGTGCGGGCGAATTCGAAGAGGATCTGGCCCTTCAGCTCGTAGAGGTACGGATTGTCCGGGTGGTCGACGAGCAGTTCGTCGATCAGCTTGATCGCCCGATCCGGCTCCTTGGTCTGGTAGTAGGCGATCGCGCGGGCGTATCGGGCCGGATAGGACTTGTCCGTTTCCTTGTACTTGATCAGCGACTGGCCCGGATTGAGGAAGCCGTCCAGCTTGGCCTTCATGATCTCGTGCTCGGCGATCTCTTCGGGCGTGTCGACGACCTTGTAGTGCTCGGCCTTTTCGACGCGGCCGCGCAGCGTTTCGATGCGTTCGGAGGAGAGGGGGTGGCTGCGGAAGTAGGCAAAGCGCCGCGCCTCCTGGAAGACCTCCTGGTAGCGGAAGTTGTCGAAGAACTCGACGAGGCCCTTGCCCGATTGCCCGGTCTTTTCGAGGAAGCCGGCGCCGGCCTGGTCGGCGCGGGACTCCTGCTCGCGGCTGTAGCCCATGGCGCCGATGGCGCCGAACTGCTGCGAGCTGGCCAGCAGCGCCGCGCCCGCGTCGGGTGCGCCGGCGGCCATGGCCAGGATGCCGAGGCCCATGGTCAGGATCATCGGACGAAGGCCGGCCTTCATCATCTCGTCGGAGCGCATCGGATGGGCGCCGGAGAGGTGGCCGGTTTCGTGGGCGATGACGCCCTTCAACTGGTTCGGGTTGTCCGTCTGCAGAATCAGGCCGGTGTTCAGGCCGATCATCCGCCCCTGCGTGGCGAAGGCGTTGAGGTCCTTGTCGCCGATCAGCAGGATGCGGACGTCTTCCGGATTGAACCCGGCGATCTTGAAGATCGGGTCCGAGTAGCCGTGGAGGATTTCCTCGATCTCGGTGTCGCGCAGCAGGGTCGGCCCGTCCTGCGCGACGACGGGGGTCGCGGCGAACGGCGTCAGCAGCGCCGCGGCCAGCGCCAGCGCGCGGCCGAAGGAGCGGAACGGATTCGAAGGCCTCATGCCTCTAACTCCAACTCGCGCCCCCATCGCGCTACCCTAGCGGCGCATCACCCGCGCCGCCACCAGCCTTTCTTTGGAGCAGCCGGAGGAGTCGAAATTTCGGCGGGATCCGGTTCCTTGGGCGCGGCGGCCTTCTTTTTCGGTGCGGGCGCTGGTTCCGGTTCGGGCGTAGCCTCGGGCTGGGGAGCCGCTTCGGCGACCTTTTCGGCCTTCGGCTTGCGGGTCCGCTTTGGCTTCGGCGCCGGTTCTTCGGCGGCGACCGGCTCGGGTTCGGGCTGCGGTTCAGGCTCGGGCGCGGCCTCGGTGACGGCCTCGGCGGCCGGTTCGGCTTCCGCCTTGCCGCGACCTCGTCCGCCACGGCGGCGCGGACGGCGGCCGCCCTCGGGCTCGGCCGGCAGTTCGACCCAGACCTCTTCGGCGCCCTCGGCGGGAGCGGCGGTGTCCGCGACGACTTCCAGCGCCGGAGCGGGGGCCGTGTCGTTGGCGGCCTCGTCGCCGATGTTCAGCGCCGGATCGAGCGCGGCGGGGTCGTGCCACTGGAACGCGTCCTCGCCGAAGGGCACACGGGGGCGGGCCCAGGCGAAGCCTTCCGCCTGTCCGCCTTCCTCGCGGACGCGGCGACCGCCACGCCGGCCGCGCCGGCGACGGCGGCCTCGGCCATCGCCGCCGTCTTCGTCCTGCTCCTCGCGCGGCGCGGCGTCGGCCGCTTCGTGGGGCTCGTGAGGTTCTCGTGACTCGTCACGGCCACGACCGCCCCGACGCCGACGCCGGCGGCGTCCGCCGCGCTCGTCGTCCTCGCGCGGCGCCCGTTCTTCGCCTTCCTCGGACTCGGCGGCTTCCTCGAGTTCCTCGTCTTCTTCCTCTTCCTCCTCCTCTTCGAAGACCTCGTCGAGGTCGTCTTCGGGTTCGTAGGTGCGGGTGACGGGCGCCGTCTGCTCGAGGGCGTGCGAGGAGTGCTGGCCAAGGGCCGTGCGCTCGATCTCGTGATCGGCGTGGGCCATGGCGTCGTCGATCTGGATCGTGACGTAGAGGCCGTGCAGCTGGTGAACGCGGGACAGGTAGGCCCGCTTTTCGTTGAGGATGTAGAGGCCGACGGCGCGCGGGACCTTCAGCGTCACCTCGCCGCCGCCCTTCAGCGCTTCCATCTCGACGCCACGCAGCGCCGCCAGGGCGCTGGATTCGGTCGAGCGGACGCGGCCAACGCCTTCGCAAACCGGGCAGACGTGGGTGG
>CAMLRH010000084.1 GCA_946482375.1 uncultured Caulobacteraceae bacterium
GGCAGGAGCTCCAACTCGGCCGTTGCGACGCTAACCACGCGTTCATCGCAATAGCCCATCACCCCTAGCTGGGCTGCGCGCTGCTCGATCAGGTGCGGCGCGATCTGGTTGAGTCGCTTCCAGAACACCTTGGCGTCCTCGGCCTGCCGGGGATCGTCGCGCCGCCATGCGGTCTTCAGAACGATGTCGGACATTGGGGCCTCCCTTCACCAAACTCTACTCTAGCGGACAGAAAAATGGGGCGGCGAGCCCCCCAGCATCGCCGCCCCAGTTGATCCGCTTCAGAGGGGACCGAAGCCGGAACTCTACCAGTTGACCCGCACGCCGGCGGCCAGGTTCTGCGACGTGTAGTCATCGGCGAACTTGCCGCCGAAGTTGACGAAGCCGCTGACGGCGCCGTCCAGCGCCCAGAGGCTGGCCCCGACGCCGAACTCTGAATAGCGGCCAATGAACTCGTCCAGCATGGTCGCGTCCGCGCCGGTGTTGTGTACGACGACGCGACTCTCGTCCTCGAACTCTTCCCAGACGCGGCCGAGCAGCGAGTACTGCGCCCGCACGGAGCCGTAGTCCTGGTCCAGCCCGAGCCGGCCGCCGAGGTTCGCCCGCAGCGAGGTTGGGTCGTCGTATTCCAGAACCAGCGGCGGGCGCAGGGGATCATCCGCGCCAATGACGAGGTCGTCGTACGTGGTCCTCACGTAGCTCACGCCAGCCAGCGGCTCGATGAACGCCGCTTCCATGATCGGGAACCGCCAACCCGCTTCGACCTGCCCGCCGACGGACAGCAGGTTCGTGGCCACTATCGTTCCGGCAGGAAACAGGTTCAGGCCCGGAACATCGCTCTCCAGCTGCAGCCTGTTGGCGGTCACCGTCGCATCGACGAAGAGGCCGCCGACGATGAGGCTGCCATAGACACCTCCCGTCCAGCCATCGAGACGCATGAGGTTGGGTGTGGATTCGAAGTCGAGATCCGCGTGGGCGTAACCGGCGGTCAGACCGGCAGCCCATGCTCTATCACCCTGACCTCCCGCAATGAGGTCCAGGCCACCTGTAACTGCATAGCTGTTCTGCTTGTGGGTATTGTCGAAGGAGAACGGATTGCCAGCCACGTCGACCGTCTGGGTGACATCGCGGTCGGTGAATTCCGTGGCCACCCGCATCCAGACGCCGCCGCCGACGCCCTCGTCCAGGCCGCCGCGCAGGTCTGCCTGCCGGTCGAGCCATGTGCCGGTGGAAAGGCGCCACAGGTCGTGGGCGGCTTGTCCGACCAGCGGAAACTGCAGGGCGCTCTGACCGACGGCCGCAACCAGCTTATGCTGCTGCGTATCGGCGTCATAGACCAACGGGAAGATGAAGAAGCCCTTGTCGATCACCCCGCCGTTGGCGGCGTTATAACGGTCGGACCCGGGATCGAGGACGAAGTGTCCAACGTCGCTCGTACCGCCACTGACGTCGATCAGGACGATTTCAGAGAATGATCCGCGGTCCCCGGGCACGAGTTCATGCACCAGGATCGATGTAACGCCCTCCGTCGCCCCGTTGAGGATACGAATGCAGTCCGCCGCCGGCAGATCGCCCGTCACCGCATCGCGCTGCGCTGTGTCGCATGCGGTCTGCGTTCCGTTTAGATTGGCGTCCAACTCAATGAGCCCGCCCGCTCCTCCGACGAAGGTCGTGCCGGACATGAAGAGGAGGTCGTCGATCACCCGGTCTGAACCATGCTGCGGAGCGTCCGCGTTCGATGTGCCCATCAGAATCAGACCGGAATTTTCGAACCGTTCCAGATTGAGAAGCCGAAAATCGGCCTCGCCCGAGGCATCGATACCCCCTGGATTGACGGCGCCCGTATCGCCCACAACCAGCAATCCGGCGTTCACCATGAGATCATCGCCGCCGCCGAAGTCGATTTGCGTCGTGTCCAGAGGCACACTGAACAGTTCCCGCGTAGCTGAGAGGTAAGCTCCCTCGTTGATCGTCAACCGATCGCCGCCGGAACCAAACACGCTGTTGCCGAGCGTGCGCCAGCGGGCGCCGTCGGCCAGGTCGATGTCGACAGGTCCCGCTCCGGCCAAGTTGATAGCGCCCCCGAGGTAGCCGGCAATGTTGAAGTCGACGCTGCCGCCCCCCTGAACACGAAGTACCTGCCCGCCGTAGGGATTCGCCGTCGATCTCATCTCGGTCGCTAGATTGATCGTCGTAGTGGTTCCCGTCGCGGTCAGCAGGTCCATGGCCCAGGTCGAACCGGCAGGCCCAGCGCCCGCGTAAAGACGGTTGAGACTGAACACCGCGTTGCCGTCATAATCCGCGCGCAAAGCTGTCCCAGAGACAGAGGAAGTAGCCGTCGAGCCGATAGAACCGCTCGGCCCCGAGTTGACGGTGACCAATCCGGTCCCGGCAACGATATCCACCGCGACCGCATCGCTCCTCGTGCTCGCGCGGAGCGTGCCGCTGTTTGTAATCGTAAGCGTTCCAGCGCCGCTTGCCTGGGCATAAATCCCTATCAATCGCCCTTGAGCCTCATTGGCTGTGACGCTGACGTTCCCGTTGCCGCCGGTGCTCGACGCGTAGATAGCCGCCGCCCCACCGGGAACGGAGCCGGTGCCGGTCGAACTGGTGGCGGTGACGGTTCCGTTGGCGGACACGCTCACCGCGCCGCCGCCGGTCGAGGCGGCGTAGATGCCGTGAGTGATTGACGACGATGAGCCAGTGACGTTGGCGGTATTGACGGTGATCGTACCGCTTCCCGTGGAGGTAGCCGAAATCACCGGCCCAGCGGTCCCGGTTCCGCCGGTAACCGTGCCCGCCGTAGAATTCCAGGTCAGGGCTTCGATTCCGTCGCCGGTCAGGTTGACCCCGTTAGCCGTCACTGTCGTGGTCGTGGTGTTGGTCTTGGTCACGCTGAGATTGCCAGCGGCGTCGTAGGTGATGCCCGTGGCGTAAGTGGTCGCCGAGCATTCGTAGGTGTCTGGCGTCGCGCCGTTCGTTGCCGGCGTCGCGCCGGATGCCCCCATGGGCGTGCATTCGTTGTCTGCGTGGGCCGGCGTCGGCATCAAGGCCAAGCTCAGCGAAGCGGCCGATGCCATAATGGCGAGGCCGAACGAAGATGAAGCGAGAAGCGCGATTCGCCGCGTAGCGGTGGTTCTGGGCATGTGGTTTCCCCCTGATTTCTTATGGTTGTCGCGCCGTGCGTGGTTCGAAGCGCCCGTTGACGCGAACTCCCCACCTTGGCGAGTGCGTCGCCGATTTCGGCGTTCCTTTCCCATAACCCCGCCCCCTCAGAACGACTTGCGGACGGACACGCCGATGAGGCGCGGGTCCAGGGTGAAGATGTTGGTGGTCAGGCCGCTGTCGTCGCTGTTGAGGAAGGCGTCGGTGATCGGCTCCTCGTCGAAGACGTTCTTGACGTAGACCTCAGCTGTCACGCCCCAATCAGGGTTCTCGACCCACAAGCTGATGTTGGTGTTCGTCCAGGCACGGAGCTTGTCGTACTGGGTATTGTAGACCCGGGCGAAGGACTGGGACTGCCAGTAGAAATCGCCGCGCAGGGTCGCATCCCATCCGCCCGGCAGCGCCATCCGGTACTGAGCGCCCAGCGAAGCCGTCCAATGCGGCGCGTTCGGCAGCTCGTGCCCGCTAAGGTCGGTGTAGAAGCCCGCGCCTGCGTTAGGGGCGTCCGTTCGAGGGTTGTAAAGGCCCACGCCAGGAATAGGGAGCCCCCCGGTCAGTGAGTAACCAGCCCCCAACACGCCGCCAGTCGGACAGTAGTCTATTAGGTTTCCGCCCTGACCATTCAGGAGCAGAGCTTCAACCACCCGCTCGGGAATGATGCAGTTGGAGGAACTCGTCACCCAGGGCTTCAGCACCAGCCAGCGGTCGTAGGTGATGCCGTTCGCGCCGGTGAACACGCCCGCGCCGTCGAGCGTGCGATTCATCAGGTCAATGGACTGCTCGCCGTCGGCAATCTCGGTACGCAGAGCACCAAATGTACCGTTGAAGCGCAGGTTCCTAGCGGGTGAGAGCACCCACTCCAGTTCCACACCCCAGACCTTGGCGTCGAAATTTTCGTTAGACGCAGAACGGTCGACAATCTTTGACACTTGGTAGCCGGTGTAGTCGTAGTAAAAGGCAGCGCCATTGAGGATCAAGCCACCATCAAGCAGCGTATTCTTGGTCCCGACTTCGAAGGCGTTGATGAATTCAGGTTCGAACGTCGGCGGCGAGACCACGCCCGAGTTGATTGCATTATAGATGCCAGCGGGCGGAGCGATATTCGGCGGATTGGCCCCACCGCCCTTGTAACCATGAGAGATCGACCCATAGACCATCGTTTCATTCGTGAACGAGAGGTCCGGCTTCCAGTCAACGATCAGACGGCCGGTCGGTTCGCGCCATTCCTGCCGGATGTCCGGGTTCGCGACCGACCCGCGCGCGCCAAGCCCATCGTCGCGGCCCGTGCCCGCGAGCTTGCACACCTCGGCGTTGGTGCAATCTTGCGGACCGGCGCCTTCTGGCACCAGGCGACGGTAATCGTACAGCAGCAACTGACTCGGAACAGGCGTGAAGATCTTTCGGTCCCAGGTCATCCGGGCGCCGAGCGTCACCTTAACGGTATCGCTGGCCTGCCAGTATACCTCGCCGAATAGCGCGGACGAGTTGAGTTCGTACGGATTGGCGCTTCGGAAATAGTTGTGGCCCGTACCATCAATGGACCCTATGGGATTCGGATCTATGTATACGCAGGGCGCCCATGGATCATCAAATTGCACTTTGTTGATGGTGCCATTGTTACACCACGAACCGCCCGTGATGGCCGCATCCTCGGGAACATTGAATGGAAAGTAATTCGCCAAAAGAGTCAGAGCGTTGATGAATACATAATAGTCGTTCATCGTTTCGAAGCGCGTGAAGTTGGCCCCCAGACTAAAATTGAACGCGCCCTCGAAATTCGACGCCAGGCGGAATTCCTGATTGAACTGCTCACTTTCGACTTCGCTGAGATCCTGAGCCACCAGGGAACTCGATGCGCCCAGTTGCGGGTCGGTAAACACGCCACCGGGCTGCAGGTTGGCGTAGAAGCCGCCGCCGTAGGTGCCAGTCGTGCTACAGTCCGCTGTGGGAAAGCCGAACTTGTCGACTGATACGCTGCAAGCTTCGCTGGCGTCCGAGAATATTGGATGTGTCGTAAAGCGATTGTAGTCCTGAGACGCATAATATTCGTCTCGCGCGAAGACGGTCTGCGAGGTCAGCGTGAGGCTATCGGTGAGATCCAGGTCGATGCTGAGTTCGAACACGTCGGACTTGGCGCGATAGGTCGGTTCGAGCAACGAATAGATGCTTCGAATGTCGCGCGATTGGGTAAGGCCTCGGTACGGGTCGGGTTGACAGATATCGAGTGGCGTCATGAAAAGATTTAGCGTCTCCAACGAGCAACGCGGCGCCTCTGGGGGCGGGCCGGCACGTTGTGAGCCAGTGTAGTAAGGATTGCCTCCAGCGCCGTAGGCGGGTGCTCCCCCCAGGAACGCTGCTGTCCCACCGAGATAAGGACCCCAAAATAGCGCACTGACGTACGGCAGCGACGCCCCATTAGGCGTGCCGTAGGCGGCGTCGTCGTAGAGGGAACCCGGCCGGCAGCCCTGCGACAGCAACGGCCGGGCAAACTCGTAGCCAAGGCTGTTCGGGTCATTTGGATCGAGGTCGGCGTAGTTGAACGCGCCGACCGAGTCCGGATTCGGATCGTTGTGGCAGAGCTGCTTGGAGGTGCGGACACGATTGTCGTCCTCCTCGAACCGCTCCCACATGGCGTTGACCCGGATGGAGTCGATCGGCTCCCAGCTGACCGTGACGCGGGCGGACCACAGGTCGCGGCCGTCGACATCCGACCCATCCGCCTCGTTGTATCCGTACCCGTCGCGCTTGGTCAGCGCGCCAGCGGCCCGGATCGCGAGCGTGTCGCCGATGGGAATGTTGATCATCCCCCGGGCGCGCTGGGCGTTGTAATTGCCGGCCTCGAGCTTGATGTCGCCTTCGAACTCGCCAAGGCGCGGGCGGGTGGAGAGGACGTTGATGACACCCGAGGTCGCATTGCGGCCGTAGAGCGTGCCTTGCGGACCGCGCAGGACTTCGACGCGCTCGACGTCGAAGTATTCCTGCTCGAACAGGCGGTTGACGATGAGCGTGGTGTTGTTGAACGCAACGGCCACGCCCGGGTCAGTCGTCGCCGATACGGCCTTGGTCCCGATCCCACGGATCGAGAAGTTGTAGCCGCTGAAATTCGACTTCGAGAACGTGACATTCGGAATGGCCTTCAGCAGGTCAAACCCGCCCTCGATCTTCTGCGCATCCAGGCTTTTCTGAGTGAACGCCGAGATGGCGATCGGCACGTCCTGAATCTGTTCTTCCTTCTTCTGCGCCGTGACGATCAGCGCCTCGACCTCAGCGGCGTCCCCCGCGCCGCTTTGGTCCTGGGGGGAGCCGCCCTCACCCTCCTGGACTATGGCGAACAGGTCGCCCTCGCGCCGGTAGGAAAGGCCGGTGCCCTCCAGCATCGCCTGCAGCGCCACCTCCGGCTCCACCGAGGCCGATATGCCGGGCGTGGTCTTGGAGGTGGTCAACTGTCCGGGAATGACCACGGCCGTGCCGCTCTGGTTGCCGAACTCCATGAGCGCGGTGGCGAGAGCCTGAGGAGGGATCTTGAAGTTCCGCTTCTCCTCGGCGTTCGCGGCGCCGGATATCGCCGACATGCCGAGCGCGGCGACGCCGCACATGAGCAGCGCGTTGTAGCGAGTACGTTGAAGCACAGGACCCTCCCCCAAGGTATTTTGACGAGGGACGTCCGCCCCCTGTTAGGTAAGACGGACCGGGGCTGTTGATGAGGGAGCCCCCTCCGCGGATTTATTTTCGGCGACAGTATTCAAGGTGAAATCAGCTCCACCGTGGTGTCGGTGACGCGGCCGACACGGGCGATGCCCGCCAGCTCCATGCCGCGCACGAACCGATCGGTGTCCCCGGCCTCGAAGACGCCGACGATCGGCTCCTGCGCGATGGCGGGGTCGACGAGGATCTGCTTGTCCGAATAGCGGTTCACCTTGGCGACCGCCTCGCCCAGCGGGTCGTTGAAGAAGGTCATCCGGCCGGAGAGCCAGCTCAGCTCCTTGCGCGTGTCGATCTTCTGCAGCGACCATTGCTTTTCGTCTGGAGCAGTCAATCGCCAGCCGGCGTCCATGTTCATGGTCTGCTGGCCCTGCCAGACCTGGCCCTTCTTCGCAGCGACCTTGACCTTCCCCTCCACGAGGGTGACGTCCAGCTTGCCGTCGACCACCCGCGCTTCGAAGGCGGTGCCCAGCGCGGTGATCGTCTTGCCGGCGGCCTGGACGACGAACGGCCGGGCGGGATCCTTCGCCACCTGGAAGAAGGCGCCGCCGCGCTCCAGGTGGATGGTGCGGCGTTTCCTCGTTTCACTGGCCAGCAGGAGGGTGTCGCTGTCGAGAACGACAGTCGAGCCGTCGCGCAGCACCGCGGTTGTTGTCTGTCCGACGCCGGTCCGCAGAACCTGCTCCTCGGCATCCTGGCGCGGCGCGTCGACGCCCAGCGCCGCCGTCGGCGATGGGACCGGGACATCGCTCAACATCGCCCAGCCGCCAAAGACGGCCACCGCGATCGACGCGGCCATGGCGCCGGCGACAAACCGCATTCTCGCTGGTCGGTCGAAGGTCTTCAGGTTCAGCTCGCGCAGCGCCAGGATGGTCGGATCCTCGCGGACCTCGCCGGCCTCGTCCCAGATCAGCAGAAGCTCATCGAACGCGGCCCGGTTCGCCGGGTCCGCCTCCAGCCAGGCCGAGAACTCCCGCGCCTGAAGCTCGCTCATGACGCCGGAGCGCCGCACAGCCATCCAGTCAGCCGCCTGAGCCAGCGGCGTGTCGAGCATGTCGTCGGGCTCGCGCCTCATGACAGTCGCTCCTGCGCGAGGCGATGGAACGCCTTGCGGACCAGTTGCTTCACCGCGTCGGGCGAATTCCCCATGCGGCGCGCGATGGCGGGATAGGTCATCTGCTCGAAGCGGTGGAACATGAAGGCCGCCCGCATGCGCGGCGGCAAACGGCTGATCGCCAGGACCAGGTGCGTGTAATCCTGTTTGCCGATGAGGGTGCGCTCCGGCGACAGCTCCTCGATCGGGTCCTGCGCCTCGTCGAGCGGCGCCGTCCTGTTCCAGCCGTGAGCGGCGTCATGGCGCCGACGATCGACCAGGACGTTGGCGGCGACGCGGAAGAGATAGCCCTGCACGTTCTCAACCGGCGCGGCGCTGGCGCGCATCTGGAGGCGCAGGAAGACATCCTGCACGAGGTCATCCACGTCGGCCGGTGACGTCCGCTTGCTGAAGTAGGCGCGCAAAGCCGGGCCATACGCCGTCATCCACGCGCTGAGCTCCTCGGAGCGAGCGGGCGTCGCGGGTGACGGCGGCGTTGGCTTGAGAGCCATCCAAAGGCCTTTGCCAGGTACTCACTGCGCGGCGCCGCGGCCGGATTCACGCACCGATCGCAGCACCCTCCATGGGTAAGACGGAAGAACCGCACACTTTGGGTAGCCCCTTACGAGAAAAAATTGGCGCGATCGTCCGCCGAGGCCCACGAGAATGGCGCCCCTTACAGGCAAATGCCAAGGCTTGGAGAAAAGACGCTAACGCCCGTCTGCCGAGCGATCTGGGCGTAGCTGAGCCCCTCGATGCGGTGCGGCAGGAAGATTGTTCACCGCTTCTCCGTCATCCGGTCGGTGACCTCAAGCGAACGCCGCAGCCGCTCCGAGGCGATCAGCGTCCGTTCAGCATCGGGGCTGTCGTCCGCCGCTTCCGCCGGACCGGCGGCTGTCTCGAACAGCGCGACGCGCGTCCCTGGAGCGCAGAGGGCCGGTCGCTGGGTTGCGCGCCACCCGGAAGAGCAGAATGCCGGGCGACCGCACCCTGGCGGCGTTGCGCGCCTTGACCACGCGCAGGGAAGGCGTCGTGGACGATGTCCGCCCCCTCGCCGGTCCTTGCCCGCGCCGCGACAGCGTTCAATTCCTGCGTCCGGCTGCGGTACGCGCCTCGGCCAGGTCGCGCCGACGCCACGCGCCATTTTTCTTCACTCATGTGCCGACCTCGCGTCCCCTCGCACACACGCGAGAGTCCCGCCGTGCTTACGGATTGGACGAGCGTTGACGTGCGGCGACCGCCACGTCCTACTGGGCCAAGCGCTGTTTCGAGGGGCACATGCTTTGAGAAGACGGAACTTCTTCGTCGAGATCGGAGCGGCGGCGATCACGCTGCCGACCTTTGCGTTGGCCAGGCAGGTCGAGGCCTGGCGCACCTTGCGCCAAACCGTACCGCTGCCGCCCATCGTCGAAGGCGGGCGACAGAAGGTCGGCGACGTCGAACTCCACTACGCCATCTACGGCAAGGGCGCGCCCGTGATCCTGCTGCATCCGGGGCTGGGGCACGGCGACTACTGGGCCAACCAGATCGGACCGCTGTCGCAAGACTTCCAGGTCATCGTCGTGGATCT
>CAMLRH010000085.1 GCA_946482375.1 uncultured Caulobacteraceae bacterium
GGCCGGAGTTGCGCGACGTTCCGCTCATCGTCGGCGGCGGCAAGCGTGGGGTGGTCACCACCTGCTGCTACATCGCCCGCATGAACGGTGTGCGTTCGGCCATGCCGATGTTCAAGGCGCGACGGTTCTGTCCGGAAGCCACCATCCTATCGCCGGACTTTCGCAAGTACCGCACCGAGAGCCGCCGCATCTTCGACAAGGTCCGCAAGCTGACGCCGCTGGTCCAGGGCCTGTCGCTGGACGAGGCGTGGATGGACCTCTCCGGCACCGAACGCCTGCACGGCGCCCCGCCGGCGCTGACGCTGGCGAAATTGCAGGCCGAGATCGAGGCGGAGATCGGCCTCACCGTCTCCATCGGCCTCGCGCCCAACAAATTCCTGGCCAAGATCGCCTCCGACCTCGACAAGCCGCGCGGCTTCTCGGTCATCGGCGAGGCGGAAAAGCAAGCCTTTCTCGCGTCCAAGCCCGTCGGCATCATTCCAGGCGTCGGCCCGGCCATGGTCGCCACGCTGGAGAAGTCCGGTTATCGCACCGTCGGCGACCTCGCGAGCGCGGACCTGCGTGACCTCGCCGACCGCTTCGGCGCCTACGGCCTGCGCCTGCAGCAACTGTCACGCGGCGAGGACGCCCGGGCCGTCGACCCCGACGGCGCGCGCAAGACCATCAGCGCCGAAAACACCTTCCTCGACGACCTCGCGACCATCCCCGAACTCGAGGACCAGCTCTGGCCACTCTGCGAGAAGGTCGCCCGGCAGCTTCGCGCCGAGGGCATCGCCGGCCGGGTGGCGACACTGAAGCTGCGCACCACCGACTTCCGCATCATCACGCGTCGGCGCACGCTGCCTGTTCCGATCCAGACCGCGAAGACCCTGTTCCAGGTCACCCGCGAGCTTCTCAGCCACGAAATGGCCCGCGCCCCTTACCGTTTGATCGGCGCGGGCCTATCTGACTTCGTGGACGCCGAAGAAGCCGCCAGCGACTTCTTCGCGGGTGACGAGCGGCGTGCGCTCAGCGGCGAGAAGGCCATGGACAAGCTCCGTGCCCGTTACGGGTCGGAGGCCGTGGTTTCGGGCCGGGCGCTGAAGCGAAAATCGTGATTGGCCCAGTGCGGCAAGGACAACCCTTCCAAACCGCCCGCGTTTCCATATCTAATTGATGTCGGCGGGACTCAGTCGCCCCGCTTGGAGGCGTGGAGTCGAATGCCCGAAAGGCGGCAAGACGGACAAGGCAACGGTTTGGGATCGGCTGTCGTTACGCAGACGAAACCCAAGACCCAGAAGCCGTCGCTGTATCGGGTGCTCCTGCTCAACGACGACTACACCCCCATGGAGTTCGTCGTTTACGTGCTGGAGCGTTTCTTCAACAAGTCTCGCGAAGACGCGACTCGCATCATGCTTCACGTGCACCAGCACGGAGTCGGCGTGTGCGGAGTCTTCACCTACGAGGTAGCGGAGACGAAGGTCGCCCAGGTGATCGACTCGGCTCGTCGCCATCAACACCCCCTTCAGTGCACCATGGAAAAGGATTGAGCGGCTAATGCCCTCGTTTTCGCGCCACCTCGAAGAGTCGCTCCACAGAGCCGTCGCCTACGCCAACCAGCGCAAGCACGAGTACGCGACCCTCGAGCACCTGCTTCTGGCCCTCATCGACGATGAGGACGCCGCCGGTGTGATGCGCGCCTGCGACGTCGATCTCGGCGCGCTGAAGAAGAGCCTGATCAACTACCTCGACACCGAGTTGCGCTCGCTGATAGTGGACGACGGCGACGACGCCAAGCCGACCGCCGGCTTCCAGCGCGTGATCCAGCGCGCGGTCATCCACGTGCAGTCGTCGGGCCGCGACGAGGTCACCGGCGCCAACGTGCTGGTCGCCGTCTTCTCCGAGCGCGAGAGCCACGCCGCCTACTTCCTGCAAGAGCAGGACATGACCCGCTACGACGCGGTCAACTACATCGCCCACGGCATCGCCAAGAAGGCCGGCGCGTCCGAAGCCAAGGCCGTCAAGGGCGCCGCCCAGGTCGAGGACGACGAGAAGCCCAACGCCAAGACCGGCGGCGAGGCGCTCGAGGCCTACTGTGTCGACCTCAACGAGAAGGCCCGCCAGGGCAAGGTCGACCCGCTGATCGGCCGCGCGGCCGAGGTCGAGCGCTGCATCCAGATCCTCTGCCGGCGGACCAAGAACAACCCGCTGCTGGTCGGCGACCCGGGCGTCGGCAAGACCGCTATCGCCGAAGGCCTGGCCCGCAAGATCGTCACCCACCAGGTGCCCGAGGTCCTGGAAGGCGCGACCATCTATGCGCTGGACATGGGAGCGCTGCTCGCCGGCACGAAGTACCGCGGCGACTTCGAGCAGCGTCTGAAGGCGGTGCTCAAGCAGCTGGTCGACAACCCCAACGCCATCCTGTTCATCGACGAGATCCACACGGTGATCGGCGCCGGCGCGACGTCCGGCGGGGCCATGGACGCCTCGAACCTGCTCAATCCCGCGCTCGCCTCAGGCACGCTGCGGTGCATGGGCTCGACCACCTACAAGGAATACCGGCAGCACTTCGAGAAGGACCGCGCGCTGGTCCGCCGCTTCCAGAAGATCGACGTCAACGAGCCGACGATCGAGGACACCATCAAGATCCTCAAGGGCCTGAAGAGCTACTACGAGGAGTTCCACAAGCTGAAGTACACCAACGACGCCATCAAGTCGGCGGTGGACCTCTCGGCCAAGTACATCACTGACCGCAAGCTGCCGGACAAGGCGATCGACGTCATCGACGAGGCCGGCGCCTCGCAGATGCTGTTGCCCGAAGCGCGGCGTAAGAAGACCATCGGCGTCAAGGAGATCGAAGGCATCGTGGCCAAGATCGCCCGCATCCCGCCGAAATCGGTCTCCAAGTCCGACACCGAGGCGCTGAAGTCGCTCGAAGTCGACCTGGAGCGCGCCGTGTTCGGCCAGGAAGAGGCGCTGGGCCAGCTCGCCGCCGCCATGAAGATGGCGCGGGCGGGCCTGCGCGACCCGAACAAGCCCATCGGCTGCTATCTGTTCAGCGGCCCCACGGGTGTCGGCAAGACCGAGGCCGCCCGCCAGCTCGCCTCGACGCTCGGCATCGACCTGCTGCGCTTCGACATGAGCGAATACATGGAGCGCCACACGGTCAGCCGCCTGATCGGCGCGCCTCCGGGATACGTCGGCTACGACCAGGGCGGCCAGCTGACCGACGCTGTCGACCAGCACCCGCACGCGGTCGTGTTGCTGGACGAGATCGAGAAGGCCCACCAGGACGTCTACAACATCCTGCTGCAGGTCATGGACCACGGCTCGCTGACCGACTCCAACGGCAAGAAGGTCGATTTCCGCAACGTCGTCCTGATCATGACGACGAACGCCGGCGCCGCCGACGCCCAGCGCAACACCATCGGCTTTGGCCGTGGCAAGGCCGACGGCGAGAGCGAGGAAGCGATCAAGCGCATCTTCACGCCGGAGTTCCGCAACCGTCTGGACGCCATCGTCGCCTTCAAGCCGCTGACGCCGGAGATCATCCGCCAGGTGGTGCAGAAGTTCGTCCTGCAGCTCGAAGCCCAGCTCGCCGACCGCAACGTCACCATCGAGACCAGCGACGAGGCGGCCGACTGGCTGGCCAAGAACGGCTTCGACGAGCTCTATGGCGCCCGGCCGCTGGCCCGGGTCATCCAGGAAGAGATCAAGAAGCCGCTGGCCGACGACATCCTGTTCGGACGCCTCTCGCGCGGCGGCCACGTCCGGGTGGTGCTCAAGGACGGCAAGATCGCCTTCGAATTCAATCCCGCCGCCACGCCGCCGAAGGCGCCAAAGACGGACGAGGCCGAAGAGCCGGCGCTGGCGGACTAGCTACAGCTTCGCCGCGATCTGGCCGGCCAGGGCTTTCAGCTCGTCCATCTCGGCCATGCCTGCGCCATGGCGGCCCAGCGGCACGCCTTCCCAGCGCGGGATGACGTGGAAATGCAGGTGATAGATGGTCTGGCCGGCGGGCGCGCCGTTGAACTGAGTGACGACGATGCCGTCCGGATTGAGGGCGGCGCGGATGGCTCGGGCGGTCTTCTGCGTCGCGCCGATCAGTCGCCCAAGCGTCTTGGGCTCGGCATCCAGCAGGTTGCGTGCTTTCGACGTCTTGGAAATGACTAGCGCGTGGCCTTTCGCCTGCGGGAACGCGTCCATCAGGGCCAGGACCTCGTCGTCCTCGAAGATCTTCGCGGCCGGAATCTCGCCGCGCACGATCTTCGCGAAGATGTTGGCGTCGTCGTAGGTACCGTCCAGGCTCATGGCGCACTCCTCTGATGAGGCCGTCCTAGCATGATGCGAACGGGCTCGCCCTCCCCCTTGGCTAACGCAGCGTAAGCACCCCACCTCATCGGGGTATCAGTGTGAGGTGAACCATGCGGACCCCCGCCGCAATCGTCGCCGCCCTGGCCCTTGGCGCCTGCGCGAGCACCACGACCCAGTCCGGCTTCCTGACGAACTACGAAGGCTTCCAGAAGCGCGAAGACACCGTCCGCGCGGCCATCGCCGGGCGCTCGGACGCCGCCGCCCTGCTGCCGGTCCGGCGGATCAGCATCGAAAAGACGACCTTCGCGCCCGGCGCCGATGTCGGCTGGATGAGCGCCGGCGAGCGCGAAATGCTGCTGCGTGAACTCGATGCGCAGCTCTGCTTTGAACTGACGGAACGCTACGAGCTGGCTGCGGACGCGCCCGAAGCCCGCGTCCGCGCGGCGGTGACGGCGGCAAGGCCCACGGGCCGGGTCGGTTCGGTGGCCTCGGCAGCGGCCGACTTCTTTATTCCCGGTCCCATCGGCCTGCGCGTCCCCGGCACGCTGGGCGCGTTGGCGGCGGAGGCGGAGATGCTCGATCCAGCCGGTAAGCAGCTCGCCGCCATCAGCTGGAACCGCGTCGCGACGCCCGTCGGCACCGACTCGCCGTCGCTAAGCCGCATCGGCGACGCTCTCCAGTTCGCCGAGCCCTTCGCGGATGAAGCTGCAAAGGTGATGGCCGCACCCGACGCGCCTGGTCGAAAGCTCGAGGCGCCCGATCCCTGCGCCGACTACGGCCCGCGCTTCCGTCCGGAAGGATTTCTGACCAAACTGGTCACCGGCCTCTACGCGCCCGAGACCAGCGCCGCGAAGAAGGAGACGGACGGAAAATGAACAAGCCCGTTCTGCGCACCATCCTCATCGTTCTTGCGGTCGCCCTGGCCATCGCCATGCCGATCTGGCGCGAATTGACCGACTTCGGCCTGACCCAGTCCGAGTTCGCCAGACAGGGGGACGAGACCCTGCGAGCGGCGGGCTATGCGTTCTCGATATGGAGCGTCATCTACCTCGGCCTGGCCATCTACGCGGTCTGGCAGGCGCTGCCTTCAACACCGGAGAGCTCGCTGCTGCGGGCGGTCGGCTGGCCGTCGGTCTTCGGCGTCGGAGCATGCGCGGACTGGATCTTCGTCTCGGCGATGGACTGGCGCTGGCTGAGCGTGGCGGTGATCCTGATCGCCGCCGGCGCGACTCTGTTCGGGCTCTGGCGCGCCGTGCCGGAAACCGGATCGGTAAGCACGGCGGCGCGCCGGATCGTGCTCTGGCCGCTGGGCCTGCTGGGCGGCTGGTTGACGGCGGCGGCGGTCCTCAACGTCGTCACGGTGATGACGATGGAGGGCATGATCGGCGAGGCGCCGATCGCGATCGCCGCCCTCTCCATCGTCGCGGCGGTCGCGCTCGTGATGATCGCGCGGACCAGGTCCCTGCCCTACGCACTCGCCGTTCTTTGGGCGCTGGCCGGCGTGTGGGTCGCGGAGCGAGCCGACAACCCGGCCGCCGCCTGGCTCGCGGTCGGCTGGGGCGTGGTCGTTATTCTCGGCTTCCTTTATCTGGTTCGGGCCCGGCGGACCTGAACGGCGAGTACGCCTCTTCCAGGTGCTCCATCTCCCAGCCGACCGCCTGACGCTCCTGTTCGAGGTAGCGGCGGACGGGCTCGCGTAGGGCCGGGTCGGCGATCCAGTGGGCGGAGTAGACGGGTTTGGGCAGGTAGCCGCGGGCGATCTTGTGCGGGCCCTGGGCGCCCGCCTCGACACGCGGCAGGCCGAGCCGGATCGCGTGCTCGATGGCTTGATAGTAGCAGAGCTCGAAGTGCAGGAACGGGACCTCCTCGACCGCGCCCCAGTGGCGGCCGTAGAGGCAGTCGTCGCCGATGAGGTTGAGGGCGCCGGCGATCCAGCGGCCGTCGCGCCGGGCCATGACCAGCAGAATGCGGTCGGCCATCCGCTCGCCGAGCAGCGAGAAGAACGTCCGGTTCAGGTACGGCCGTCCCCACTTCCGCGAGCCGGTGTCCATGTAGAAGCCGTAGAAGGCGTCCCAGTGGTCCTCGGTCAGGTCGGCGCCGGTCAGAGCGACAATCTCGACGCCCTTCTGAGCCTCGCGCCGTTCGCGGCGGATGGTCTTGCGGCGGCTGGATGAAAGGGCGCCGAGGAAGTCGTCGAAGATCGCGTAGCCCGCGTTCAGCCAGTGATACTGCTGGTCCTGGCGCAGGAGCAGACCCTGCTCGCCCATGAACCGCCACTCGTCCTCGACCGGGAAGGTCACATGCAGCGACGAGGCGCCGGCCCGCTCGGTCAGGGTCAGGGCGCCGCCGAGCAGCAGCCTGCGACCGGTTTCGACGTCGGCGCCCTCGCGGACCAGCAACCGCCGCCCTGTGACCGGCGAGAACGGCGAGGCGCACTGGAGTTTCGGATAGTACCGCCCCCCTGCCCGCTCGTAGGCGTCGGCCCACGACCAGTCGAAGACGTATTCCCCCTGGCTGTGGCTCTTCAGATAGAGGGGCATGACCGCCGCCGTTTCGCCCGCCTCGTCCTCGACCGACAGATGATGCGGCGCCCAGCCGGTGCGGTCAGCGGCGCAGCCGGCCTCTTCCAGCACGTCCAGAAAATCGAAGCTGACGAAGGGATTGCCGGGGCCTGCGCAGGCGTCCCACGCCTCGCGCCCCACCTCGGCGATGCGGCGGTGGATGCGAACCGCCGCCTTGAGCGAGGTCACGCCAGGAAGCCCTCGAAGATGAGGTTGTCGCAATGGCCGGCGACCCGCTCCCAGTCGGCGGGCGAACGCACCGTCCAGGCGATCACGGGCATGCCCTGTGCGCGCAGCACATCGGCGCGCGGGCAGGGCAGCATGTCGAGGCCGAGCGCCAGGAAGTGCGGCTTGGCGATCTCCACCTGCTCCAGCCGCGCGAACGACTTGCGCAGTTCGGGGGCCAGCGTCTCGGCGCCCTTGTCGTTCCAACGATAGCTGTCGAGGCCGCGCAGCACCTGCGGATGATGGGCTGCGAACCAGGCGTGGCTGTAGGGGTTGAAGCCGATCACGCAGGTCGGACCGTTGTGGTCGATCAGCACGTCGCAGACGCGCTTTTCCAGCGGCCCGACCTCCCCGAACGGCGTCTTGAGCTCGATCTGCACCAGCGCGCGGTGACCGACCTCGGCCAGCACTTCGGTCAGCGTCGGAATAGTTTCGTCGGTCCCGGCCAGCCTTAGCTCGCGCAGTTCCGACAGGCTGCAGTCGCGCAGCTTGGCGTCCACGCCGCACATCCGGGCGAGCGAGCGGTCGTGGAAGACCACCGCCTCGCCGTCGCGGGTCAGCTGGACGTCGAGCTCGATGCCGTAGCCGCCAGCGCAGGCGGCCTGGAAGGCGGCCAACGAGTTCTCCGGCGCGCCGGCCGGCGACCACAGGCCCCGGTGCGCCACCGGCGGCGCGAACAGCAGCTCCCAGGCCTCGCCGAAGACAGCGTTGTCGGGGCGCGGCCGGGCCTTCATCACGACACCTCCACCACCGCATCGACTTCAACGGCGAAGTTGCGGGGCAGCTTGTAAACACCGACGGCCGCCCTTGCGTGCCGTCCGGCGTCGCCGAACGCCTCGACCATCAGGTCCGAGCAGCCGTTCAGCACGCTCGGGATGTCGTAGAAGTCAGGCCCGGCCTGCACGAAGCCGCCGAGCTTGACCACCCGCGCCACCCGGTCGAGGTCGCCGTCGCAGGCGGCCTTCATCTGGGCGATCAGGTTGATGCCGCACAGCCGCGCGGCCTTCTGCGCGGTCTCCATGTCGACGTCGACGCCGACCGTGCCGAGCACCCCGCCCTGCCCGTCCAGCGACACCTGGCCGGCGATGTAGACCTGCGACCCGGAGCGCACGAACGGCACATAGTTGGCGATGGGCGCGATGGGGTTGGGGATGGTGATCCCCGCGGCGGCGAGACGCTCTTCGACCTTGGACATCCCGCTACGCTAGCAAGCCGCGCACACGCGAAAAAGGCCCGGACCTTGCGATCCGGGCCTTTCCGTAAGCCACAGGGGGAAAACTTGTTAGGCGGCGGACTTAGGCCGCAGCTTGGGCGCGCTCGACGACCGCGGCGACGCGTTCGTTCAGCGGCTTCACCGTTTCCTTCACGGAGGCGGCGAACAGTTCGGACACCTTGCCGAACTGGGCGAAGTAGCCTTCCAGCGCGGTCTTGGCGAAAGCGGTCTGCAGTTCGACGGCTTCCTGAACGCTCTTGGCGCCGGCCAGCGACTTGGCGGCGGCGACCTGGTCCTCGAAGGCCTTCTTGGAGTAGGCCATCGTCTCGGCGCCGAGCTCTTCGGCGGCCTTCGTGGCAGCGGTCACCGAGGCGACCAGCGCTTCCAGGTTCTGCTTGGACTGGGTGTTGATTTCGGTCAGGGCCGACAGGGACTTCTCGACGTTGTCCTTGAAGGCCTGGTTGCCGGCGGCAGTGAACTGCTCGACGGTGGACTTGAGGGTCTCGACGCCGTCGACCATGGGAGCTGCTCCGGATTTGGCTTTAGCCATTTCGATCTTTCCTCTCAGCGGGGGCTGGGAACGACCGGCGTTCTCTCATGTTGCAGTGCAGCAGTCAACGACTTTTTGTGCACTGCACAATTGTGACGCTTGCCATACCGCGATGCGGCAAGCCCTTCACAAAGCTGCGGCAATTCGTTCAAGTCCCGTTTACCGTAATTAAACCCCGATTCACGCATGCTATTGGTTCCCGCGTAGCCGAGGTTGGCTGCGCTGTATTTTCAACGACGGACGCTCGCATGTCGCACCTCGCCCGCCGCCTGCTTTCTGCTTTCGGTCTTTCCCTGGCCCTGCTGACGGGCGTCGCGCCGGCTCTGGCGCAGGCCGAGGTTCTCAGGGTCAACACCTCCGAGCCGCGCTACGCGGCCATCGTGGTGGACGCCAACAGCGGCGAGGTTCTCTACGACAAACGGGCCGACAACCCCCGTTACCCCGCGTCGATCACCAAGGTGATGACGATGTACCTGGCCTTCGAGGCGCTGGCCGAAGGCCGCCTGAAGCCCACCGACCGCATCGTCATCTCCCCCCGCGCCGCGGCGCAGTCGCCGACCAAGCTCGGGCTGCGCGCCGGCGAGACCATCTCCGTCGACGACGCCATGCGCGCCATCGCCGTGAAGTCGGCCAACGACATGGCCGTGGCGCTGGCCGAGAAGATCGGCGGCACCG
>CAMLRH010000086.1 GCA_946482375.1 uncultured Caulobacteraceae bacterium
AGCGAGCCCAGCCGTAGCTGCCCGGCCTTCTCCAGCTTGTCGACCAGGCGATCCTCCGGGGCGGCGTCCTCGGGGAGCTCCACGGGCTCGGCCGTTTGCGGACGCAGGTTGAAGCGGGCGCGGAGCAGGTGCTTCAGCGGCTCGCTGCCCCACTGGGAGAGTTGCTGGGCCAGTTCCTGCGTCATTCGCGGGTGGCGAGCCAGCGGGGTGCGCAGCGCGGCGTGCTTGCGCGACGCCTCCACCAGCCGCCGCATGGCGTCGAAGGAGAACTCGGTGCGATCGTTGGTGGCCAGCGCCGTCAGCAGCACCGGGTCGCGGGTCTGCAGGATGGTCTCGACCAGCGGCGGCGACAGGTTCGGGCGGCGTGCAATCGCCGCCTGATGCTCGATGGCGCCCTCTTCGAACACCCGCATCAGGTCGTGGTCGCGCAGGTGCGGGCTGCGCAGCAACACCGCTTGGGCGACGAAGGCCTCGTCGCCGGCCAACGCCCGCGCCAGGTCCGGAGGGGCCCAGCGAGAGCTCGCCATCCGGGCCGCCAGCCGGGCGCGGGCTTCGCGCGACTGATCCATGACGAGCGCGTGCAGGAAGGCATCGAGCGCCGGTGGAATGCTTCGACCCTTGGCGTAGCCCTCCGCGCGCAGGCTCATGACGCCCAGCGCCAGCCGCTCCTGCTCGGAAACCGGCAGGGCTTTCGCCAGGGTCATCAGTCGTGCGGCGGCGGATTCGATGGCTCGTTCTCCCGAGTCCTTAAGGATCACGGTTAACGGCAGGGCTTGCAAACATCTTCGATGCCAAGCGTTGCTGTCGGCGACGTGCGATTCCGGGAGGGACGAATGGCCGAACCGCTGCTTCTCGCGCTCGACCAGGGGACGACCAGCACCAGGGCGATCCTGTTCGACGTCACCGGCAAGCCGCTGTGCGACGCCGGACGGCCGCTGCGGCAGAGCTATCCGGCCGACGGCTGGGTCGAGCACGACGCCGACGAGATCTTCTCGGCCTGCGTGGCTGTGATCCGGGAAGCGGTGGAGAAATGCGACCGGCCGGCTGACGACATCGCCGCCATGGGCATCACCAACCAGCGCGAGACGGTGGTGATCTGGGACAAGAAGACCGGCCGCCCGATTGCCCCCGCCGTCGTCTGGCAGGACCGCCGCACGGCTTCCGACTGCGAGCAATTGCGCAAGGCCGGACACGAGCCGCGCGTGACCGAGATCACCGGCCTGCTGCTCGACCCCTATTTCTCCGGCACCAAGATTTCGTGGCTGCTCGACAACGTCCGCGGCGCCCGCAAGCGCGCCGAGGCGGGCGAACTGCTCTGCGGGACGATGGACGCCTGGGTCATCTGGAAGCTGACCGGTGACCGGCGCCACGTCACCGACGCCACCAACGCCTCGCGCACGCTGCTCTACGACATCGGCAAGGGCGACTGGTCGGACGAGATGTGCGCGATGCTGAACGTCCCTCGCAGCCTGCTGCCGGAGGTGCTGGGCTGCGCTGACGACTTCGGCGAGGTGGACGCCTCGATCTTCGGCCGGCCGCTGCCGATCCGGGGCGTCGCCGGCGACCAGCAGGCGGCGCTGATGGGGCAGGGCTGCATCCGGCCGGGCGAGATGAAGGCCACCTACGGCACCGGCTGCTTCATGCTGCTCAACACCGGCGAGGACAAACCGCTGTCGCGCTCACGGCTGCTGACCACCATCGCCGCGCGGGTGAATGGCCGGACGACCTATGCGCTGGAAGGCTCGATCTTCATGGCCGGCGCCTCGATCCAGTGGCTGAACGAGGAACTGGGCGTGCAGGGCGGCCCGCAAGGCGCCGAGACCTTGGCGAAATCGGCCAAGGCCGACACCCGCGTCGTGGTCGTGCCCGCGTTTACGGGCCTTGGCGCGCCCTGGTGGGATGCGCAGGCGAGGGGAGCGATCTTCGGCCTGACCCGCGACGCCGGCCTGCCGGAAATCTGCGCCGCGACCTTCGACGCCTGCGCCCTGCAGACCCGCGACCTGATCGAAGCCATGCGCGCCGATGCGCCCCAGGCCTTCGGCGAGGCGGCCGAACTGCGCATCGACGGCGGCATGAGCCGCAGCGCCTGGTTCTCCCAGCGGCTCGCTGACCTCACCGGTGTTCCGGTCTGCCGGGTGACCTATCAGGAGACGACGGCGCTCGGCGCGGCCCTGTTCGCGGGTCTCGCGGCAGGCGTCTATTCGTCGATGGAAGACGCCGCCGCCCGGCGCCCGCAATCCGAACTCCTTGCTCCCGCCAAGGACGGCAAGGCCCGCGAAAGCGCCTACGCCCGCTGGCTCGACGCGGTGCCGCGAGTGAGGGCATAGTCCTCCACTGGGGGATGCATGGACGACTTCGCGCCAGACGATTACGGCCCTTATGCGGGGCTTGCTGAAGAAGGGCCCAAACGCGTCGAGCCACAGATTGTAAGCGCGCCTAAGATACGCGGTCTGTATTGGTGTCGATTCTGGAGTGACGCTTGGCTTCCGGAGATGTGGAAGACCAGACCGGTGATCGTGCTTTCCTATAAGAACAGCCTGTATGGTCCGTGCCTTGTGCTGCCCACATCAACCGATGCTCAGGAGGGAAAGAGCGCGGAATGGGCGCACGAGCTTTCAGTCAGCGCTGACGGCCGCAAATCATGGGTGATCTGCAATCACCTTACACTGTCTCCCCCAGTCGCCTCTCGCAAGTGAAGGGAAAAGTCCCACGCATCCCCGAGGATGAGTTCCGCGTTATCCTCGCTAAGGTGTTCCAGTGGTTGCCAAAGCTACCGCCAGAGGGTTGAAAATCTGGCGGTTTGAGGCTACATAGAGTTCACTTGCGGCCCCGAGAGGGTGTCCGCCGCCCGAAAGGGAGCGACTTGCCAAGGGAGCCTCGCGGCTCCCTTTGGTTTGTCTGGATCCCGTCAGAAGCTGACGCCCCCGTCATTCACCTTGACGCTAGCTCCTCCCGGCGCGAGTTTCGCCCGACATCAAGGAGGAACGGCTATGGCCGACGGATCGGTTGCGGGCGCATCGCTGAAGGGCAAGGTCGACGCCGTGGAGTGGAAGGTCCGGGTGGACCTCGCCGCGCTCTACCGGCTGGTGGCGCTGCACGGGTGGGACGACATGATCTTCACCCACATCTCCGCCCGCATCCCGGGACCGGATCACCACTTCCTGATCAACCCGTATGGCATGCTGTTCGAGGAGATCACCGCCTCGTCGCTGGTGAAGATCGACCTCGAGGGCAACATCCTCCAGGAGACGCCGTACTTCATCAATCCGGCGGGCTTCACCATCCACTCGGCCATCCACGCCGCGCGCGAGGACGCCCACTTCGTCATGCACCTGCACACCGACCAGGGCGTGGGCGTCTCGGCGCAGAAGGAAGGCCTGCTGCCGATCAGCCAGAACGCGCTCGCGGTCATGGGGGGGCTCGCCTATCACGACTACGAGGGCATCGCCCTGAACCTCGACGAGCGCGAGCGGCTGGTGGCCGACCTTGGCCCGACCAAGCGGCTGATGATGCTGCGCAACCACGGCACGCTAGCGGTGGGTTCGACGGCGGCGGAATGCTGGGTCGGCATGTTCTTCCTGGAGCGCGCCTGCAAGCAGCAGATCATGGCGCTCTCGGCGGGCCGCGACGGCATCCTGATGGCTCCGGAAGCGGCGCGCGAAGAGGTCGGGCGTCAGACCGGCGGCAACGTCGGCATGACCGGCAACCTCGCCTGGCCGGGCAACCTGCGCCTGCTTGACCGGCGCATGCCGGGTTACGACTCCTAGAGTTTGCGGCGTTCGGGGGGACGTCTGGCCGCCGCGGCGGCGCTCGGCATGCTGTGCCATGCGGGGCCGGCTTTCGCCTGGGCCTGGCCAATGGAAGACGGCCAGACCCAGGCCATCCTCAAGTATGAGAGTGAGACAGCCGACGAAGCCTTTGATCCCAATGGCTTTGTCGTGCCCATCGAGCCTCAGGAAGAGGAGAGCGTCAGCCTGTTCGTCGAACACGGCCTGACGTCGCGGATCACCCTGCAGGGCAAGGTCGGCTGGACGCGCGGAACGGGTCAGTTTGCGCAGTTCGACGGGCGCGGGCCCATCGACCTCGGCGCCCGCTACGCCTTCCTGAAGGGGCCGAAGACGGCGATCAGCGTCTACGCTGGCGTCACCTTCTCCGGGGACGGGCGCAATGCCGCCTACTACTCCGAACCGGGCGCCGGCGAGATGGACATGGAGGTCCGCTTCCTCACAGGGCGCTCGGGCACGTTGCTGCGACGTCATCTCTTCGGCGAGGTGCAGCTCGCCCGGATCGGGCGCGAAGGGCTGCCGGACGAAACCCGCGTCGAGACGACCGTCGGCTGGCATCCCGCGAGGAACTGGCTGCTGATGGCCCAGACCTACGCCGGACGGGCCGAGGCTGAGCCGACCGCGCCGCTCTGGCTCAAGTCCGAGGTGTCGGTGGTGCGCGACATCCGCGACTGGCGGCTGCAGGCCGGCTGGCGTTCCTCGTCGCTCGGCGTCGAAAGCCCGGTCAGCCACGGACCCGTGATCGCGGTCTGGCGAACCTTCTGATTGTTTCAGCGCCGAAGCGTCGCTGACATGCTTCTGTCACTGGACGGGGCTTAACCCTCCCGCCATATGCAGAATCCCCTACCGCTGCAGACGCCCCCGCGTCGGGAGTTGTCCTTGATCCGCCGGCACTTCTTCCTCGTGGGCGCGGGCGCCTTCCTGGTGCTGATGCTGTTGCTCGGCGGAATGCGGCTGCTCGCTGACGACAAGGGACCGGAAGCCGGCCCCGGCGGCGGAGCGGGACGCGCCCCGGCCGTGACGCCCGCGGTGGCCGTCCAGCGCCCCTTCACCGACAGCATCGAGGTTCTCGGCGTCGCCAAGGGCCGCCAGTCGGTCACCATCACCTCCAACGCCACCGAACTTGTCACCGCCGTCCGTTTCCGCGACGGCCAGGCGGTCTCGAAGGGCCAGGTGCTGGTCGAGCTGAAGGCCAACGAGCAGGACGCCGGGGTCCAGGAAGCCCGCGCCCGTCTCAACCAGGCGCAGCGCGACTACGACCGCTGGAAGACGCTCGCCGACCGTGGCTTCGCGCCCAAGGCCCAGGTCGAGCAGTACCGCGCCGCGCTGGAAACCGCCCGCGCTTCGCTGGACGCCGCCCAGGCGCGCAAGCTGGATCGCGTGATCCGCGCGCCGTTCTCGGGCGTCGTCGGCCTGTCGGACGTCGCCCCCGGCGCCTTGATCGCGCCCGGCTCGCCCATCGTCAGCCTCGACGACCTGTCGGTGATCCGCGTCGATTTCGACGTGCCCGACCGCTACCTGCCGCTGCTGCGGCCCGGCGCGCCCATCGCGGCGCGGCCCGACGCCTATCCCGACGTGGTCATGAACGGCCGCATCGCCGAGCTCGACACTCGCATCGACACCAACACCCGCGCCATCCGCGCCCGCGCCGAATTCGCCAACGGGGGGCGCCTGATCAAGCCCGGCATGATGGTGCGTGTGGCCTTGCAGCACGGCGCCCGGGTCGGCGTCGCCGTGCCTGAGCCCGCCGTCCAGTACGAGGGCGATCAGGCCTATGTCTTCCTGCTCACGCCCGGCCAGCGCGGCCTGACCGCTAAAAAGACGCCCGTGGTCGCCGGCGTGAACGACGGCGGCTTCGTCGAAATCCGCGCGGGGCTTAAGCCCGGTGACCGCGTCGTCGCCGACGGGCTGAACCGCGTCCAGGACGGCCGTCCGGTCACCATAGCGGGCGCCGGTGGGCCGCCGCGGAAGGCCGGCTGATGCTGTCGGACATCTCGGTCCGCCGTCCCGTCTTCGCCGCCGTCGCGGCCATCATCCTCTGCGTGATCGGGCTGGCGGCCTTCGCTGGCCTGCCGGTGCGCGAGCTGCCCAGCGTCGACCCGCCCGTCGTCTCGGTGCGGACCGACTATCGCGGCGCCTCGGCCGAGGTGGTCGAGGAGCGGATCACCCAGGTCGTCGAGCGACAGGTCAGCGGCATCCAGGGCATCGACCGCGTCAACTCGACGAGCCGCGACGGCCAGTCGAGCATCAACATCACCTTCACGCTGGACCGCGACCTCGACGCCGCGGCCAACGACGTGCGCGACGCCGTCAGCCGGGTGGTGAACCAACTGCCCGAGCAGGCCGACGCGCCCCGGGTCGCCAAGGCCGACGCCGACGCGACGCCGATCATCATCCTCAACATGACCTCGTCGACGCTGAACCGGCTGCAGATGAGCGATTATGCCGACCGCTTCCTGGTCGAGCGGCTGTCGACGACGCCGGGCGTGGCGCAGGTCTTCGTCGGCGGGGCGCAGCTCTACGCCATGCGCATCTGGCTCGACGCCGACGCCATGGCCGCGCGCGGCATCACCGTCGACGACGTCGAGCAGGCGCTGAACTCGCAGAACCTGGAGCTGCCGGCGGGCGCGCTGGAGAGCCAGTCCAAGGACTTCACCATCCGGGTCAACCGCAACTACCAGACGCCCGAGCAGTTCGCGCAGATGCCGGTTCGCGCCTCGGGCGAGGAGGGCGGCTATGTCACGCGGCTGGGCGATGTCGCGCGCGTCGAGGAAGGTCCTGACGAGCGGCGACGCACCTTCCGCGGCAACGGCGTCGAGCAGATCGGCATCGTGCTGACTCGCCAGAGCCAGGCCAACGACCTGCAGATCTCCGAGTCCGTCCACCGCGAGGTCGAGACGATCAACAAGACGCTGCCGGCCGGCACCAAGCTGCTCATCGCCGTGGATTCCTCGGAGTTCACCTCGCACGCCATCTTCGAGGTGTGGGTGACGATGGGCATCTCGATCCTGCTCGTCGCGCTGGTGAACTTCGTCTTCCTGGGCAGTTGGCGTTCGGCGCTGATCCCCTCGCTGATCGCGCCGATCTGCATCCTTTCGACCTTCATCATTCTGGCCCCGCTGGGCTTCTCGCTGAACCTGCTGACCTTGCTGGCGCTGGTGCTGGCCGTCGGCCTCGTGGTCGACGACGCCATCGTCGTGGTCGAAAACATCCAGCGCCGCGTCGATGAGGGCGAACCGCCCACCGTCGCGGCTATTCGCGGGACGCGGCAGGTCTTTTTCGCGGTGGTGGCGACCACCATCGTGCTGATCTCGGTGTTCGCGCCGCTGATGTTCCTGCCGGGCTACATCGGCCGGCTGTTCGTGGAGCTGGCCGTGGCCATCGCCGCGGCGGTCTTCTTCTCGGCGCTGCTGGCGCTGTCGCTATCGCCGATGCTGGCCTCCAAGCTTCTGCGTCCGGCTGAGGGTGAGGGTCGCCTCGCCATCCGGGTCAACTGGGCGATGGACAAGCTGCGGGAGTCCTACCGCGCCTCGCTCGACATGCTGCTCTCCCAGCGCCGCGCGGCGTTCGGGGCGGGCGCGCTGGTCGTTTTCCTGGCGCTGGTCGCGGGCCTGCTGTTCGTCGCCATTCCGAAAGAACTGGTGCCGGCCGAGGACCGCGGCCGCGTCGACGTCTCGATCAACGCCCCGGAAGGCGCCGGCTACGAATACACCCGCGCCGCCGGCATGGAGATCGAGAAGCAGTTCGCCGACTACTTCAAGCAGGGCGTGGTCGAGCGCTACATCGTCAACGTGCCGGGCTTCGGCGGCAACCGCTTCAACAACGGCAACGGCATCCTCGTCCTCAAGGATTGGGGCGAGCGCGACAAGACCGCCGACGAGGTCGCCGACGAGCTGAACCGCTCGCTCAGCCAGATCACCGGCGTGCGCGCCATCGCCAACGTGCGCGGCCCCTTCCAGCGCGGCGGCGGAGGCGGGGGAGGCGGCGGCACCAACGTCGACCTCGTCGCGCTCGGCAACGACTACGAGGAACTGCGGGCCTGGCTGGCGCCGATCCTGGCCGCCGTGCAGGAGAACCCCGGCTTCTCGCGCCCGCGCATCGACTATGAGCCCACCGCGCCGCGCCTTTCCGTCGATATCGACCGCGAAAAAGCCGCCGCGCTTGGCGTCTCGCCCCAGGCTGTCGGCCGAGCGCTGGAGACCATGTTCGGCTCGCGGCGGGTGACGACCTACATCAAGGGCGGCCAGGAATACGACGTCATCGTCCAGACCGAACTGGAGCGGCGCCGCACGCTCGACGACCTCAACACCCTCTACGTCCGCACCAACACCGGTAGCCTCGTGCCGCTGGCCAGCGTCGTCACGACCCAGGTGCGCGGCGACACCCCCGACCGCGAGCGGATGGACCGCCAGCGTTCCATGGAGCTGACCAGCCAGCTCGCCCCCGGCTACACGGTGGCCGAGGCGGTCACCTTCCTGCAGGAGCAGGCGGCGAAGAACCCGAGCCCGAGCGTCACCTACACCTGGGGCGGTCAGGCGCGGGATTACTTGGAGGCTTCCGGCGCGGTGGGTCTCGCCTTCGGGCTCGCCCTGCTGCTCGTCTTCCTCGTGCTCGCCGCCCAGTTCGAGAGCTGGATCCACCCGGCGGTGATCATGCTGACCGTGCCGCTGGCGGCGCTGGGCGGGCTGTTTGGCCTGCTGCTGACCGGCAACACGATCAACACCTACAGCCAGATCGGCCTCGTCATCCTGATCGGCATCGCCGCCAAGAATGGCATCCTGATCGTCGAGTTCGCCAACCAGCTGCGCGACCAGGGGCGCGAGATCCGCGAGGCCGTCATCGAGGCGGCGGCGCTTCGCCTGCGCCCGATCATCATGACTTCGATTTCGGCCGCGTTCGGCGCGCTACCGCTGATCCTGTGGCAGGGCGCGGGCGCCGGCAGCCGCCAGACAATCGGCATCGTGATCTTCTTCGGCGCGATCTTCTCGACGCTGCTGACGTTGTTCGTGGTGCCGGTGTTCTACAACCTGCTGGCGCGGTTCACGAAGTCGCCGGAGTGGACCGCACGCCAGATCGAGGCTTATGAACACGATGAAAGCGCGGGGCAGACCTCACCCGCGCAGTAGCGTGGATGTGTGATGGACGACTCCGGTTTCGCGGTTCAAGGCAAAGACATCGCGCTGTTGCGGCGGTTGGAGGAAAGGATTCTCTGGCTCGCCTGCTGGACCATCCACCACGCCAATCACATCCGCGAAAGCCGCGACGGCCTGAAGGTCGGCGGCCACCAGGCCTCGTGCGCTTCGATGACGACGCTGATGACGGCGCTCTATTTCAGGGCGCTGCGGCCCCAGGACCGGGTGGCGGTCAAGCCGCACGCCAGTCCGGTGTTCCACGCCATCCAGCACCTGTTCGGCCGTCAGGACATCGGTCAGCTGAAGCGCTTCCGGGCGCTGGGCGGGGCGCAGTCGTATCCCTCGCGGACCAAGGACAAGGACGACGTCGACTTCTCCACCGGCTCGGTGGGGCTCGGGGTGGCGCAGACGCTGTTCTCGTCGCTGGTGCAGGACTACGTCCGCGCGCACGGCTGGGGGACCGAGCGGCCCGAGGGGCGGATGGTGGCGCTGGTCGGCGACGCCGAGATGGACGAGGGGAACATCTACGAGGCGCTGCTCGAGGGGTGG
>CAMLRH010000087.1 GCA_946482375.1 uncultured Caulobacteraceae bacterium
TGAAGTCCGGCTCCGGCGCCAAGGCCCACCCCACGCAAAAGCCCGAGGCCCTGCTGCACCGGGTCATCCTGTCGAGCTCCAATCCCGGCGACATCATCCTCGACCCCTTCTTCGGGGTCGGCACCACCGGCGCGGTCGCCAAGCGTCTCGGCCGCCGCTTCGTCGGCATCGAGCGCGAGGCCGACTACGTGGCGCTGGCCAAGGAGCGCATCGCCAAGGTCGTCCCCGCCTCGCCCGAAGACCTCGAAGTCATGGGCTCCAAGAAGTCGGAGCCCCGCGTGCCGTTCGGGCGCGTGGTGGAATCCGGCCTGCTCTCGCCCGGCGACCTGCTCTACGACGCCACCGGCCAGCGCTCGGCCAAGGTCCGCCCCGACGGCTCGCTGGCCATCGGCGACCTGACCGGCTCGATCCACAAGGTCGGCGCCATGGTCCAGTCCCAGCCCGCCTGCAACGGCTGGACCTACTGGCACTTCAAGACCGACAAGGGCCTCGCCCCCATCGACCTGCTGAGGGCCAAGATCCGCGCGGAGATGGTGTGAGGCGGCTGCCACAAACACCGCTCATTCCCGCGAAGGCGGGAACCCAGGTTTGTTATCGTAGAGCGCAAGGCCGTCAGAAAAAGCCTGGGTCCCCGCCTTCGCGGGGATGAGCGGAAGGAGGGTCAGTCGGCTCGAGCCAGACTCGAAAGTCCCGCCCGCGCCGCTTTCAGAAACACGCTCGGCAGCGCATTGAGGTCGCGCGACCAGATCACGTCCTTGGCCTCGCCTTCGGCCCGCAGCACGCGCAGCGTCAGGGCGAAGTGGGTGAAGACGTGCTCGACTTCTCCGGCCGGGCGCCAGCTCGCCGGTGTCGGAGCCGCCGCCAGCGCCTCGTCGTCGGTCAGTGCCGAGCCCCGCCATTCGCTGGTCGGCAGCGCCAGCATGCCGCCAAGGAGGCCCGTGGGCGGACGCCGCACCAGCGCCACCTCGTCGCCGCGTGTCAGCAGGTAGGCGACGCCGTAGCGGCGGGGCCGCTCGGCCTTGGCGCGCTTGAGGGGGTAGCGGTCGGGTTCTCCCCGCTGGAACGCCGCGCAATGCGCCGAAACCGGACAGCGGTCGCAGAGCGGCGCCTTCGGGCGGCAGATGGTGGCGCCGTGATCCATCAAAGCCTGCGCCCAGTCGCCAGGGCGTTCGTCCCTCACCAGCCCGGCGGCCAGCGCCTTCAGTTCGGGCTTGGCGTCGGGCAGCGGCGTCTCGACCGCGAACAGCCGCGAGATAACCCGCTCGACATTGCCGTCGACGACGTTCGCAGGCCGGTCGAACGCGATCGCCGCCACCGCCGCGGCCGTATAGGCGCCGACGCCCGGCAGCGCGCGCAGGCTCTCTTCGGTGTCAGGGAAAGCGCCGCCGTGGTCGCTCGTCACCGCCCTCGCGCAGGCCAGCAGGTTCCTCGCCCTTGCGTAGTAGCCAAGTCCCGCCCAGGCGGCCATGACCTCGCCGTCGTCCTCGGCCGCGAGCTCGACCACCGTCGACCAGCGCCGTGTGAAGGTCAGGAAGTAAGGCGTCGCATGCGGCACCGTCGTCTGCTGCAGCATGATCTCCGACAGCCAGACGCGGTACGGGTCCGGCCGCACGCCCGCCGCATGCTCGGCCGGACCGACGCGCCACGGCAGCGCGCGGGCGTTTTCGTCGTACCAGCGCAGGAGCGCCCGCCGGAGACTCGCAACATCCATAGCCCCTACTACCGTCATCCCGGACGGCCGTCAGGCCGATCCGGGACCCAGGGGCCGCGCCTGTGATCCTGGGTCCCGGCTCTTCGCTTCGCTACGGCCGGGATGACGGGTAGAGTTGGTGCGATGAGGAAGCGTCCATTGCCGACAGCTGAAGAGACAGCCGAAATTCTCGGCCGCCGCCGCACGCGTCCGGCGCATCGCCCCGCGCCGCCGGCCGGCAAGGCGCTGGCTCCCCTGATCAAGCAGCTCGACGCCAAATTCGGCCAGGGCCCCGGCCTGCTGCAGGCCCGCTGGCGCGAGATCGCGGGCGAGGCGCTGGCCCGCCACACCGAGCCTGTGAAGCTCATCAAATCCCGCACCGGCGGCTCGACGCTGGAGATCAAGGTCGCCGGGCCCGCCGCCACCCTGATCCAGCACCAGGCCCACGACATCATGGCGCGGGTGAACCTGCTGCTCGGCGCCGGCGAGGTGACGAAGCTGCGCATCGTCCAGGGCCTGCTGCGCCCGAAGGACGGCCCCGCCCCGGCGCGCCGCCGCTCGAAGGCCCCGCTCGACGCCGCGGCCGAGAAGACGCTGGCCGAAGGGCTAGCCGGTGAGCCCGACGGCCCGCTCAAGGCCGCGCTCATCAAGCTCGGCCGTGAAGTCCTGCGCGAGGGCGGCCGTTAATTACGCCTTGCAAACGCCGCCTTCTGCCGGTGATGGGAATCGCGCTTTACTCAATCGTTCCTGGGAGACCCCGATGCGCCTCTTCGACCGCCGTCTCGTTCTTGCGTTGGGCATCAGCCTGACGCTGGCTGCCTGCAACGGCGGCGGCCCGGCCGCGTCGTCGGAAGACATGACCCTCGGCAACCCCGACGCCAAGGTCACCGTCATCGAGTACGCCTCGGCCAGCTGCTCGCACTGCGCGCGCTGGAACGAGGAGGTGTGGCCCTCCTTCAAGACCAAGTACGTCGACACCGGCCGCGTGAACTATGTCTTCAAGGAATTCCTGACGCCGCCGATCGAGCTGGCCTCGGCCGCCTTCCTGACCGCGCGCTGCGCCGGCGAGGACAAGTACTTCAGCGTCGTCGACGCCGTCTTCCGCGCCCAGCCGGTGATGTTCCAGACCGGCGACTACCGGGGCGAGCTGCTGCGCATCGCCAACTCGGCCGGTCTGACCGAGCAGCAGTTCACTCAGTGCATCCGCGACGACGAGGCGCTGAAGGCGCTGAACGCCCGCGTCGAGAGCGCGGCCAAGGACGACAAGATCACCGGCACGCCCACCTTCGTCGTCAACGGCAAGAAGGTCGGCGAGGGCGAGCAGACGCTGGCCCAGCTCGACGCCGCCATCGCCGAGGCCGAGAAGGCCGCAAAGTAGCAAACGGAGCGAAGCCCGACCGTGCACTTCCAGCGGCTGCGCCTTTCGGGCTTCAAGTCCTTCGTCGACCCGACCGAGTTCCGGATCGAGCCCGGCCTGACGGGCGTCGTCGGGCCGAACGGCTGCGGCAAGTCCAACGTCCTGGAATCGCTGCGCTGGGTGATGGGCGCCAACTCGGCCAAGGCCATGCGCGGCGCCGGCATGGACGACGTCATCTTCAGCGGCACCGGCGCGCGGCCTTCGCGCAACCACGCCGAGGTGGCGCTGACCATCGACAACTCGGACTACTCGGCGCCCCAGCAGTTCAACGCCAACGCCACCATCGAGGTCGTCCGGCGGATCGACCGGGGCGAAGGCTCGACCTACCGCATCAACGGCCGCGAGGTCCGCGCCCGCGACGTCCAGCTGCTGTTCGCCGACGCCTCGACCGGGGCCAACTCGCCGGCGCTGGTACGCCAGGGCCAGATCAGCGAACTCATCGCCGCCAAGCCGCAGAACCGCCGCCGCATTCTGGAAGAGGCCGGCGGCGTCAGCGGCCTGCATACGCGGCGCCACGAGGCCGAACTGAAGCTGCGCGGCGCGGAAGCCAACCTCGCCCGCCTCGACGACGTCATCCGCGAGCTTGAAACCACGCTCGGCCGCCTGCGCCGCGAAGCCCGCCAGGCCGAGAAGTACAAGAAGCTGTCGGCCGAGATCCGCGCCGTGCAGAGCGCCGTCCTCTACGCCCGCTGGCACGACGCCAGGGAGACGCTGGCCGCCGTCGAGACGGAATCGTCACAGGCCGTGCAGGCGGTCGAGGTCACCGCCAAGGACGCCGCCGCCGCCACCGTCGAGGCCCAGCGCGCCGAAGAGGCCATCCGGCCGCTGCGGGAAGAAGAGACCATCGCCGCGGCCATCCTCCACCAGCTGGCCATCGAGAAGGACCGCATCGAGCGCGAGGTTGAAGCCGCCTCCGCCGAGGTCGCTCGCCTGACCGCCGAGCTGGAGCGCATCGACGCCGACGCCGCCCACGAAGAGCACGTCATCGGCGACGCCACCACCGCGCTGGAACGCCTCACCGGCGACATCGCCCGCACCGAGCAGGAGATCGCCTCGGCGCCGGAGCGCCTGCCCGAACTGCAGGAAGCCGCCCGCCTGGCCGAGGAAGCCCGCGCCAAGGCCGACGCCGAGGTCGAGTCGCTGGCCGCCGCCGTCGCCGCCGACGAGGCCCGCCGCCGCGCCGCCGAGGCCCGCGTCGAGGACGCCCAGCACCGCGTCTCCCGCAGCATTCGCGCCATCGAGCATGCGAAGGCCGAACGCGAGGCGCTGGGCCCCGCCGCCGACCCGCAGGCCGTGGAGGCGAAAGCGAAATTCGACGCGGCGCTTGCCACGCTCCGCGAAGCCCGCGCCGCCCTCGAAACCGCCGAGGCCGAACGCGCCGAAGCCGCCACGGCGGAGGCGACCGCCCGCGACGCCGCCCGCAAGCTCGAAGACCAGCTCGGCCGCCTGAAGACCGAGGCCCGGGGCCTCGCCCAGCTGACCGCGCCGCGCGCCAAGGGCGGCTACGCCCCCGCGCTGGACGAGGTCGCCCCCGACCGTGGCTACGAAGCCGCCCTGGCCGCCGCGCTCGGCGACGACCTCGAAGCCGCGCTCGACGCCCGCGCCCCCGCCTACTGGGGCGGCCGCGAAGCCGAGGCGCCGAAGTGGCCGGAGGGCGCGAAACCGCTGGCCCCGCTGGTGAAGGCGCCGCCGGCGCTGGCCGCGCGCCTCGCCTTCACCGCGCTCACCGACCGCCAGGACGCCGAGACGCTTCAGGCCAAGCTCCAGCCCGGCTGCCGCCTGGTCACGAAGGAAGGCGACCTCTTCCGCTGGGACGGTTTCGTCGCCCGCGCCGAGGCGCCCAAGCCCGCCGCCGTCCGCCTGGAACAGAAGACCCGCCTCGCCGAAGTCGAAGCGGACATCGAAAAACTTACCCCCGCCGCCGCCAAGGCGACCGAGGCGCTGACCGCAGCGCAAGGCCGTCTGCGCAAGGCCGAAGAGGCGCTGCGCGAAGCCCGCCGCGCGCCGCAGGACGCTGAACGCGCGCTCGGCCAGACCCGCGAGGCCGTCGAACGCCTCGACCGCGAAGCCGCCCGCCGCGACGCCCGCGCCCAGTCGCTGGACGAGACCATCGCCCGCTTCGAGACCGAACAGGCCGAAGCCGAGACCGCGCTGGAAGCCGCCCGCAAGGACGCCGAGGCCGGCGACGACGGCGAGGACCGCTCGCCCGTCCTGGCCGCCTCCCGCACCGCCGCCAACCAGGCCCGCGAAGCCGCCGCCGAAGCCCGCTCGGCCGTCGATGCCGAACTGCGCGAAAGGAACGGCCGCACCCATCGGCTGGAGGCCCTGAAGCGCGACCGCGACGACTGGACCCGCCGCTCCGAAGCCGCCACCAAGCGCATCAAGTCGCTCACCGCCGACCGCGAGAAGGCCGCCGCCGCGCTCGCCGCCGCCAAGGACGCGCCGGTCACCATCGAGGCCCGCCGCGCCGAACTGCTCGACAAGTACGCCGCCGCCGAAGCCCGCCGCTCGAAGTCGTCCGACGCCCTGGAAGCCGGTGAGGTCGCGCGCGCCACCGCCGACCGCAACCTGCGCGCCGCCGAGGCGGCCGCCTCCGAAGCCCGCGAACACCGCGCCGGCCTCGTCGCTCGCCTCGACGCCGCCCGCGAGCGCTTCGCCGAATACGCCGCCAACATCCGCGAAGCGGCGCGGATGGAGCCGGAGGAGCTGGGCGAGCAGGTCGCCGGCGAGGCCACCGCCATCCCGACCGATGCGCACGGCGTCGAGACCCACCTCTTCAACCTCGAGCGCGAGCGCGACGCCATCGGGCTGGTCAACCTGCGCGCCGAGGAGGAGGCGAACGAGTACGCCGAACGGCTGCAGGGCATGAAGTCCGAGCGCGCCGACCTGCAGGGCGCCGTCGCCAAGCTGCGCGAGGGCATCGAGGAGCTGAACGCCGAAGGCCGCGAGCGGCTGATGGCGGCCTTCGGCGTCATCAATGCCCACTTCCAGACCCTCTTCCAGGCCCTGTTCGGCGGCGGTCAGGCGGAACTGCGGCTCATCGAATCCGACGACCCGCTGGAAGCCGGCCTGGAGATCTACGCCTGCCCGCCCGGCAAGCGCCTGTCGACCATGAGCCTGATGAGCGGCGGCGAGCAGGCGCTGACGGCGGCGGCCCTGATCTTCGGCGTCTTCCTCGCCAACCCCGCGCCCGTCTGCGTGCTCGACGAAGTCGACGCTCCGCTCGACGACGCCAACGTCGACCGCTTCTGCAACATGCTCAACGAGATGCGCGAGCGCACGGCGACCCGCTTCATCGTCATCACCCACAACCCGGTGACCATGTCGCGCATGGACCGCCTCTACGGCGTCACCATGCCCGAACGCGGCGTTTCGCAGCTGGTGTCGGTGGACCTGCGCCAGGCGGAGGCCATGGCGGCGCAGTAGCGCTTCTGGCCGCGCTATTTACTCAACGAAATCAGAAGGTTAATTCCTTCGCCCGCAGTCTTGACGCACTGCACACGGGCCTATAGGTTCCGCCGCGATCAAGCCGGGCTCGGAAGGCGACTTTCGGCCCGATTTCGGACCTGACTTCTCCCATGCCGAAGGCTCACGATCCGCGCGAAGAGGCGATACGACGTCTCGACGAACGGGCCGATGCGCTGGAGGCGAGGACGACCCGCAATGTCCCCGACTACGGGAGCAAGGCGGTGGCGCAGGGCACGCAGTTGGTCGCGGGGCTCATCGGCGGTCCGCTGGTCGGACTGGGGTTCGGCTGGGGCTTCGACTGGCTCGCGGGCACGGCGCCCTGGGGACTGATCGTCGGGCTCGTGATTGGTTTCGTGGCCTCGATCGTCCTGGCGCTGAAGGCGGCCAAGAGGATGACCGAAGCGGCGAAGGACTGGCCGGTGGCCGCGCCCGTTCTCGACGACGAGGACGAGGAAGACATTTAGGAGTTCGAGGCGGCATGGCCGACCCGATGCACCAGTTCGAGGTCCAGAAGATTCTGGAAGGACCCGACGTAACGCTCCCCCTGGTGGGGACGATCGACCTGTCGATCACCAACTCGACCGTGGCCATGGCGATCGCCGCCAGCCTGGTCGTGGCCTTCTTCGCCGTCGCCACCTCGCGGGTGGCGGTCGTGCCGGGCCGGATGCAGGTGATCGGCGAAGGCGTCTTCGGCTTCATCGACGACCTCGCCACCTCGATCATCGGTCACGAAGGCCGGAAGTTCTTCCCCTTCGTCTTCACCCTCTTCGTCTTCATCCTGGCGATGAACGTGCTGGGACTGTTCCTGGTCTTCACCGCCACCTCGCAGCTGGCCGTCACCGCGACCTTCGCGCTGCTGACCATCCTGCTGGTGATCATCGTCGGCCTGGCCAAGAACGGCCTTTCCTTCTTCAAGCTGTTCCTGCCCTCGGGCGTGCCCTGGTACCTGTGGTGGCTGGTGGTGCCGATCGAGGTGATCAGCTTCCTGCTGCGCCCGGTCACCCTCTCCCTTCGTCTGTTCGGCAACATGCTGGGCGGCCACGTGGCCCTGAAAGTGTTCGCCGGCTTCGTCGTCTCGCTTGGCGGACTTGCCGCCGGCGGCGGGCTTGGCCTGCTCGGCATCCCGGGCGCCGCGCTGGCGCTGGGCGGCGTCGTGGCGCTAACGGCGCTGGAATTCTTGGTGGCCTTCCTGCAGGCCTTCGTCTTTGCGGTGCTGACCTGCGTCTATCTGAATGACGCGGTGCACGCGGGACACCACTGACCTTTCGTTCCAACCTCCAATTTTTCTGACTAGGACATCACGACCATGGAAGCAGAAGCAGCGAAGTACATCGGCGCGGGTCTCGCCACGCTGGGCATGATCGGCTCGGGTATCGGCGTGGGCGCGATCTTCAGCGGGTTCCTGCAAGGCGCCCTGCGCAACCCCGGCGCCGCCGGCGGCCAGTTCACCAACCTGGTGCTCGGCTTCGCCCTGACGGAAGCCCTGGGCATCCTGGCCTTCGTGCTCGGCCTGCTGATCCTCTTCAGCTAAGAGCCGATGGCGACCGAGACAGCCACGATCGAGGCCGGCGAGGCCGTGCACGGCGTCGAGACGACGCCGCATGCCACGACCGAGACGACCGGCCACGCGGAAGCCGCCCACGAGGGCGGCCTGCCGCAGTTCCGCTTCGAGTATTGGGGCGGGCAGATCGTCTATCTGCTCATCATCTTCACCCTGCTCTACATCCTGCTGGGCCGCGTGTTCACGCCGAGGCTTAGGCGGGTGATCGACGAGCGCGCGCGCACCATCTCGGACGCCGTCGAACAGGCGCGCCTCGTCCAGACGGAAGCTCTGGAGCAGGCCCGCGTCGCCGAGGCTGAAGTCGCCGAGGCCCGCGCCCGGTCGCAGCGCGTCGCCGCCGACGCTCGCGCCAAGGCGCAAGCCGAAGCCGCCGAGCGTCAGGCGAAGGAAGACGCCAAGGTGGCCGGCAAGGTCGCCGAGGCCGAGGAGCGCATCCGCGCGGCGCGCGACGCGGCCATGGCCAACGTCGGCAAGATCGCCACCGACACGGCCGGCGCCATCGTCGCCAAGCTGACCGGCCAGCCCGCGGCCAAGGGTGAGATCGAAGCGGCCATCGCCTCCAGGGGAGCCCGCTGATGCCCGCCTTCCTCAATCCGGCCAACGCGGAGTTCTGGGTCGGCGTCGGTCTGCTGATCTTCCTGGCCATCGTCATCTTCGTGGCCAAGGCCCCGAAGACGATCGCCGCCGCGCTCGACGCCCGGGCCGAGAAGATTCAGGCCGACCTCAACGAGGCCGCGCGCATCCGCGCCGAGGCCGAGGCGATGCTGGCCGACATCCGCGCCCGCCGCGAAGAAGCCGAGCGTCAGGCCGCCGACATGCTGGCCGCCGCCGAAGCCGACGCCAAGCGGCTGGCGGTCGAGGCCAAGGCCAAGCTGGAAGAGCAGGTCAAGCGCCGCGCCGACCTCGCCGAGCGCAAGATCGCCACCGCCGAGGCGCAGGCCGCGGCCGAGGTGAAGGCCGCCGCCGCCGAGCTCGCCGCCCAGGCCGCCGAGCAGGTGCTGGCCGCCCGCGTCGCCGCCGCCAAGGCCGATCCGCTGGTGGACGCCGCCATCGGCCAACTCGCCGAGCGGCTTCAGTAGCCGCTAGCGCCGGCGAGCCCGCAGGCGCTGCATCTCGGCTTCTATCAGATCCTCGCGCGCATCGGCGACGCGGCTGTAGGTCGTCACCCCGTGCGCGACGAGGCCGATCCCCCAGCCGAACATCGGCCAGTAGAACCACAGCCTGTCCGGCGACGTCGCCAGGTTGAGCACGATCAGTCCGGCGTTGAT
>CAMLRH010000088.1 GCA_946482375.1 uncultured Caulobacteraceae bacterium
GGATGCCGGCGACCTTGTAGGCGTACTCCCAGTAGCCGGGGCGGATCTTGTCCTGCTCGGCATTGGCGGCGGCGGCCGGAACTGACAGCAGCGCCCCGGCGGCGGCGGCGCCCGCAAAGGCGGCAAGGATCAGGCGTTTCGTCATCTTCAGCTCACTCAAGCGTCGTTTGAACGTCCGGACCGGCCTATATCGTTGCACATGAACGGCATTTGAAGGGCGCAACCCTGCGCTCCGGCGCCGCGCCCGCCTTGACGCGCGAAGGGCCCTTGGGCTATGTCGCCGCCTCTCGCGCGAGGGCCGCCTTCGCGCGCACAAAGTTTCCTTGCGAAGGTATCGTCATGTCGCGCCGCTGCGAACTCACCGGGGTCGGACCGATGGTCGGCCACAATGTGAGCCACTCGAACATCAAGTCCAAGCGCCGTTTCCTGCCGGCCCTGAACCCCGCCACGCTCCAGTCGGAGTCGCTCGGCCAGAGCTTCCGACTGCGCATCAGCAACGCCGCGCTGCGCACGCTGGACTTCAAGGGCGGTCTCGACACCTTCCTCCTGGGCGCCAAGGACGAGCAGCTGTCGCCCCGCGCGCTGAAGATCAAGCGCCAGGTGAAGGCCAAGGCCGCCGAGAAGGCCGCCTAAGCAGCCTGCGCTGAGGTTTCGGAACGGCCCGGGTCACTCCGGGCCGTTTTGCTATTCGGCGACCAGCAGTTCGCGGCCGGCCTTGCGCACATCGGTGCAGCCGGTGAGCATCATCGCAATCAGCATCTCCTGGCGGACGATCTCCAGCATGTGAGCCACGCCCGCCTGACCGCGCGCGCCGAGCGCCCAGGCCCAGGCGCGGCCGAGCATCACGCCCTTCGCCCCCAGCGCCAGCGCCTTGACCACGTCGAGGCCCGAACGGACGCCGCCGTCCATCAACACCGTCAGCTTGTCGCCCACGGCGTCGGCGATGGGCGGCAGGGCGCGCACGCCCGAGAGCACGCCGTCGAGCTGGCGGCCGCCGTGGTTGGAGACGATGAGGCCATCGGCGCCGGCGCTGACGGCGTCCTTGGCGTCGTCGGGGTCGAGCACGCCCTTGATGACGATGGGGCCCGCCCAGTGCTGGCGGATCCAGTCGAGGTCCTTCCAGGTCAGCGCCGGGTCGAAGTTGCGCGCCACCCAGGGCCCGAAGTCGCTGACTCCGCGCGCGTCGGGCAGCGCCTTCGCCAAATTGCCGAAGACATGCGGCTTGCCGCCGATCTGGACGTCGAAGAGCCAGTCGGGGTGGGTCAGGCCGTCGAGTATGCGGGCCAACTGGGTTCGCAGCGTCGCGGGACGCGAAAGGCCGGAACGCACGTCCCGATACCGCGAGCCCATCACCGGCAGGTCGACGGTGAAGACCAGCACCGGGCAGCCGAGGTCGCGGGCGGTTTCCAGCAGCATCTGCATGTAGCCCCGGTCGCGGATCATGTAGAGCTGGAACCAGGGCGCGACGCCCGAGCCGCCGACCACTTCCGCCAGATCACAGACGCCGACGGTGGAGAGGGTGAAGGGCACGCCCGCGGCGTTGGCCGCCTTGGCCGCCTGAACCTCGCCGCGACGGGCGTACATGCCGGCCATGCCGATGGGGCCGAGCCCCACGGGCATGCTCAGCGTCTGGCCGAATAGTTGCGTTTCCAGTGAAATATTCGAGACGTCGCGCAGCACCCGCTGGCGCAGCGCGATGGCCTCGAAGTCCTCGACGTTCCGCGTCAGCGTGGCCTCGGCGTAGGAGCCGCCGTCGATATAGTCGAACAACAGGCGGGGAAGCCGCCGCCGCGCCAGCTCGCGATAGTCGCTGACGCAGGCCGGGATCATTTCGGCGGCGCCCAGTCAAAGGCCAGCAGCAGTGTCTTCTGCGAGCCGGAGAAGTTGTCGTCGGAGAGCAGATAGAGCCGCGCGCCGTTCTTCTCGTTACGCACCAGCGCCAGGCCCTCGAAATTATCGCGGGTCAGTGGCCCCTCCAGCGTGAAGCTGTCCAGCACCTGTGGCGCGGGCCGCGCGCGCAGCGGCTCATGCACGATCCGCACGGTGGCGCGGGCGCCGCGCAGCGGGTCATAGGCGCGGTAGAGGATGGCGATGGCCGGGCCGTCAAAGGCGGCGATCGAGGTCAGGCCATGGTCGAGGCTGGGCGGCTGCTGGCGCGGTGTCGGCACGCATTCCGCCGTCAGCCGGCACAGCCACATCTCCCCTTCCTCGCCACCGACCAGATAGGCGTCGGGTGCGGCGGTGGGGTAGGGGCTCAGCGCCTCCATGCCCTCGTTGTCCGAGAACAGGGTCTTGGGATGCGAGGCGTCCTCGACGCTGTCGCTGGCGTAGGGATAGCGCCAGATGCGGTGGTTGCGCTCGAAGCTGACCAGCCAGTCGCCGCTCGGCAGGATGGCGAAGCCCTCGGCGTCGCCCATCTCCTTGCCTTGCAGCGGCTTGCCGTCGGCGTCCCACAGGGGCTTGAGGATGGCGTCGGTCAGCCCGATCAGCCGTTCGCTGCGGTCCAGCTGGAGCTTCGCTTGCAGGACGTCGCCGTCGTCGGTGACGGCGATCAGCGTGCCGTCCGGCTTGATCTTGAAGTCCGACAGGCCGTGCAGCCGCACCGTCTGGTTCGTGGTGAGCTGGACCCCGCCGGCGTAGACGAAATTGCCGACGCGGTCCTGCTTCGGGTTGCTCGCGTTCAGCGGCACGGGCGTCGCGATGATGTCGATCGCGCCCGTCACCGGCATCGGCTCGGTCGGCAGCGGCACGGGGGTCGGGACCAGGCCGGTGGCGCAGGCGGCGAGGAACAGGGATAGAAGCGGTGCGTGGTTCGACACGCGGCTTCGCCGCTGCTCACCATGACTGACTCTGTTTGAGCTCCCCACCCTCGTCATCCTGAGCAGCCCGCGCAGCGGGCGTGTCGAAGGACGCATCTAACCCACGGCCTCGCGGACGGCGCGGAAGGTGGTGGCCTTCATCGACGGCTGCACGGTCGGCGGGGGGCTAAGCAGGCCACGCGAGCGGGCGACCGTCTTCGGCTCCTCCTCGAACAGCTCGGCCAGCTGCTCGACCAGCACGCCGCCCAACTGCTCGACATCGACGATGGTGACGGCGCGGCGGTAGTAGCGGGTCACGTCATGGCCGATGCCGATGGCCAGGAGCTCGACCGGCGAGCGGTTCTCGATCTCGCCGATGACCGTGCGCAGGTGGCGCTCCAGGTAGTGCCCGGAGTTCACCGACAGGGTGGAATCGTCGACCGGCGCGCCGTCGGAGATCACCATCAGGATGCGGCGCTGCTCGGAGCGCGCGATCAGCCGCTGGTGGGCCCACATCAGGGCCTCGCCGTCGATGTTCTCCTTGAGCAGCCCCTCGCGCATCATCAGGCCGAGGTTGCGACGCGCCCGACGCCAGGGCGAGTCGGCGCCCTTGTAAATGATGTGGCGCAGGTCGTTCAGGCGCCCGGGCGAGGGCGGCTTGCCCGCCTTGATCCACTCCTCGCGCGCCGTGCCGCCCTTCCAGGCGCGGGTGGTGAAGCCGAGGATCTCCACCTTCACGCCGCAGCGCTCCAGCGTGCGGGCCAGGATGTCGGCGCAGACGGCGGCGACCATGATCGGCCGTCCGCGCATGGAACCCGAGTTGTCGATCAGCAGGGTGACGACCGTGTCGCGGAACTGGGTGTCCTCCTCCTGCTTGAAGGACAGCGGCGCGGTCGGGTCGACGATGACGCGGGTCAGCCGCGCGACGTCGAGCATCCCTTCCTCGAGGTCGAAGGTCCACGCACGGTTCTGCTGGGCGAGCAGGCGCCGCTGCAGCTTGTTGGCCAGCCGCGAAACCACCGACGACAGCGCCGCCAGCTGCTGGTCGAGGTAGGCGCGAAGGCGGCTCAATTCCTCGGAATCGCAAAGCTCCTCGGCCGGCACGACCTCGTCGAAGGTGGTGGTGAAGACTTTGTAGGGCGGCTCGCCCGCGCCGCGGTCCTTGGGGTCGGGACGGGCGGGCTTGGCCCCGTCGCCCATCTCGGGCGCCTCGTCGGACAGATCGGCGTCCTGATCGTCGTCGACCTGGACCATCTGCTCGTCGCCGTCCTCGCCTTCGCGGTCGGAGGCCTCGACCTCCTGCATCGAGGCGCCTTCGGGGGATTGGCCTTCGCCCTCGCCCTGCTCATCGCTGGCCTCGGGCTGCTGCTGGTCGTCGCCTTCGTCCTCGCCCTGTTCCTCGGAGAGGTCGGTGGCGTCGCCCTCCATGTCGAGGTCGCGCAGGATGGTGCGGGCGATCTTGCCGAACGCCTGCTGATCGCCGATTTCGGCCACGAGCCGGTCGAGGTCCTTGCCGGCCTTGGCCTCGACCTCGTCGCGGAACATGTCGACCACGGTCTTGGCGCCGTCTGGGGGCGCATCGCCGGTCAGCCGCTCGCGCACCAGCATGCCGATCACGTCCGCCATGGGCGCGGCTGCGCGGTCGGAGACGCGGTTCAGGCCCTTGCGCTCGATCGTCGATTCCAGGACGGCGGTGAGGTTGGCGCGCACGCCGCCCAGATTATTCGACCCGATGGCCTCGATACGGGCCTGCTCGATGGCCTCGAAGACGGCCTGCGCCTGCGGGCTGTTGGGCCGCCCCCGGGCGTGCTTGGCGTTGTCGTGGTGGGCGAGCCGCAGCGCCATCTGGTCGGCGAGGCCACGGATGCGCGCGGCCTCCTTCGCCGGCAGGTCGCGGGGCGGGTGGGGCAGGACGGCGCGCTTGCCGGTCAGCTGCGGCCCCTCGCCCGAGAACACCACCTCCAGGTCCGGCGTCTCGGCGAGCGACCGCGCGGCGTGCGCCAGCGCGCGCTTGAAGGGCTCGGTAGGGTTCTCCGGCTTTCCTGCCATGCTCCTCACATAGCGCGGGCGGGCGGCGGGGTTAAGGCCGCTGTCGCGTCTTGCCGTCTGCAAAGATCGGGAAAGACAAAATCAACACAGATCGGCGCCAGCTGGACGCACAGGGCAATTTTCCGAGGCATTACGCGATCCCGGAGCCGGTTCCCGAAAATTCAAAATATTTATTCTTTGGCCCTTTTCTTCCCCACGGGCTAAGGTTGGCCATACCAGTGCTCAAGCTATGTTCGCTGCGGTGCGGGGGGCGCGGCGACGGCGCTTAAATGCCGAGAGACTTACCGCATGACCCTGATCGAAAAACTTCCTGAAATGACTGACGAGGGCGTGGCCAACCTGCTCGCCAACGCCAGGCGTCTGGAGCAGACCGGCACGCCGCAGCAACAGGCCGCTTGCGCCGAGGCTCTGCCGGCTATCGAAGCCGAGGCCACCCGCCGCCAGGAAGCCAAGCGCGAGGTGCAGGCCGAGCGCCGCGCCGCCGCGACGGCCGCGCGCAAGGCGACCACGGCGAAACGAAAGGCGGCCGCATCGTGACCGTAGCCCGTCTGCATGCCCTTATCGTCGAGGACCATTCCACCTCGGCCCTGTCGCTCAAGGCGGCGTTGTCGGTGATGGGCTTCGCCACCTTCGGCTTCGCCTCCACCGGACCGCAGGCGCTCGCCGCCGTTCGGGCTCGCAAGCCCGACCTGGTGGTGACCAGCATCGCGCTCCGCGACGGTCTCGACGCCGATGTGCTGTCGGCCTTCAGCGAGGAGATTGAGGGCGCGCCGGTGATCTACACCTGCGAGCCCGACGCCGACGCCGGCGACGCCGATCCCGTGCTGCAAAAGCCGGTCGGCCGCGCGGCCCTGGTGCGCGCCGTCGAAACCGTGCGCGGTCTCGCGCCTGCTTGATCCGCTCATTCCCGCGAAAGCGGGGACCCAGAAGCCGCGCTCGTGTCGAGGTTCCCGCTTTCGCGGGAATGAGCGGTTTAGGGTTGAAGCACCTCCAGCGCCTCGGGGTGGTCGAGCCGCATCGACGGCCCGCGCCGCACCGTGCCGCGAAGACGGACCAGCTTGCCCGAGAGGGTGGCGGGCGTCTTGCCGGCCGCCTCGAGGTCGCCCACCGCGTTGGCGGGAATGCTGACGGCCAGACCCTGCACGTCCAGTTCGAGCCCGCGCACGGCGGTGACGCGCCCCTCGACGATCTGAAAGCCGCGGGCGGTGCGCAGCTCGGACGGCAGGCGGACCTGCCAGGCCGGCAGGGCCCAGAGCCCGCGCCGTTCGTTGCGCGCCTTCGCCTCGCGTTCCAGCATCTCGCGGGCCAGGGCCCGCTGGTCGGAGAAGGTGCGGACCCGCCCGGCGCCGGCCTCCAGCATCTCGCCCTGCACCCAACGGCGGCCCTTCGCGAGACGCAGGTGGGCGACCTTGCGTCCAAACGGGTCGCGCGCCGCGCCGCCGGAGAGCAGTTCGACCGACTGGCCGAGCGCCAGCCTCTCCAGTTCCGCGCGCGCCTCGGCGGCGTAGGGCTCCCGCGCCGGAAAGGACGCGAGCCCCGCCAGCTTCACCGTTTCACCGTCGTCGAGCATCACCAGATCGGGCGCGATCACCTCGGTCACCCGCGCGCGGCCGGCCGGGGCTAGCCGGTCGAGCGCGGCGCCGTCGCCGCATCCCCACAGCGTCAGAACGAGGAGGAGCGGAGCGATCCTAAGCCATTTCACGCCCCGCCCCCTTGGGCTATGACCACCCGCGTGCGGCCCGGTAGCTCAGCCGGATAGAGCAGGGCTTTCCTAAAGCCAAGGTCGGGGGTTCGAGTCCCTCCCGGGCCGCCAGCTCAGCTCATTCGTGGAATCGGCGCCTCAGGCTTGCAGCCGGCTGTCGGCGATAACGCGGGCGCTGCGGTGCGAGCCGGGGTTGCGCTCGAACCAGCGCTCCGCGACCGGCTGGGTGCGCGACCAGTCCATCGTCATCTTGCGGTGGGCGATCTTCCAGACGCCGTCGCGACGCTCGAAGCGGTCGAGGTAGCGGCCTGCCATGACGAGCTCCATCGTCGGCTTGTCCGGCCGCTCCGCGTAGCGGTGGTAGGCGTGGAAATAGCTCTCCCCGAACGCCGCATCGCCGTTGAAGTCGATCAGCACGTTGCCGATGAAGTGCTGTGAGGCGGTGAAGTTGCGGCGGAGCTGCTCCAGCGCGTAGTCGGCCATTTCGTGCGCCGGGCCGAAGAACAGGCCCTCGCCGCGGTCGTCGATGGCGTCGTCGTGATAGACCGAGCGCAGCGTCGCCTCGTCGAGGCGGTCGAGCCCCCGGCAATAGAGGTAGATCAGGTCGAGGATGGCCTGGCGGTCTTCGAGCCGCGCCAACCGGGCGGAAAGGTCATTGTCCATCCGGCCACTGTTGCGCGGGGCGGGAAGGCCGCCAAGCGGCGCCCCAAGGTCAGGGGTGGGCCCGAGCGGCGTTACGGAACAGCCCCGCCGCCGCCAGCCAGATAGCGGCGAAGACGGCGGTCGAGATGGGAACCTCGGGGGCCAGCAGCGAGGCGGCCGAGCTCCAGCCGAGCGCCCAGGCGGCGACAGGAACGAGGGCGTGGACCAGCGCGGCGGCGGCCATGGTCCAGGCCATTCCGAGGGGCCTGAACCCGGCGAAGATCGAGCCGACGAGCGCGACCAGCAGCACGAGGCCGTAGAGGAGGTTCGCCATCTCGTTCTCGCTGCCGATTATGCCGACCGCGCCGTTGATCCAGATGGTGAGGAAGCTCGCCGCCAGCACGAGACACACGCCCAGGCGATAGGCGTTGCTGCGGGCTCGTCTCAAGGTCAGCTCGAAAGTCAGGCCCGTGCCGCCGATCAGGACGCCGGCGAAGACGAAATCGGAGGTCGTCCAGTTCACCTCGTCGGTGAACTGCATGGCGACCAGTGGCGCCAGCACCACGATCACCGCGCCCGTCCAGGCGACGATCCGGAACAGGTTCCAGAGCGGTTCGCCGGGGTTTTCGGCCATTCTTGCCATTGCGACTCCTCCATGCATGAGTTGGAGCGGTCAGCCTGGCCCTCGCGCTCGTGAGCGGCATGAGCAACGCCTGAGGTTTCGCTGAGAAATGTCGCCCGGCAGCTTTCGCTTCGAACGCTTCCTGCTCGACCACGGCAACCGCCAGCTAAGGCGCGACGAGGAGCCGGTCGAGCTGAACGGCCGCTACCTTGACGCGCTGGCGCTGCTGGTCAGCGAGGCGGGGGCGCTGGTCTCCAAGGACCGCTTTATGGACGAGGTCTGGCGCGGCGTGCCCGTTACCGACGAGGCGCTGACCCAGTGCATCCGCACCCTGCGAAAGCAGCTCGGCGACGATGCGACAAGGCCTCGGTTCATCGAGACGGTGCCCAAGCATGGCTACCGTTTCATCGCGCCGGTGGAGCGCGTCGGCGAGGCGGCGCCCCGGTTCGAGCCTCGGTCCCGCGATTGGCGCGCGTTCTTCAGGATGGGCGGCGCGGGGATGGCGGGCGGCGGGCTCGCCGGTGCGCTGGGCGGGCTGTTCTACGGGCTGGCGACGTTGCAGGACGGCATGGGCGCGGTCTCGGTGCTGCTCGTCTTCATCAGCCTGACCATTCTGGTCGGCGTGGTGGGCGGCGCCGGAGTCGGCTTCGGGATCGCGGCGGCGCGGGGCCGGGCGGGCTGGTGGTGCGTCGTCGGCGGCGCGGTCGGCGGGATGCTTGTCGGCGCGATCGTGAAGCTGGTCGGCCTCGACGCCTTCAACCTGCTTTTCGGACGCTCGCCGGGCGATGTGACGGGCGCGCCGGAAGGATTGCTGCTCGGCGGCGCGGTGGGCCTCGGGCTTTGGCTTGGCGCGCGCTGGGCGCTGTCGCTCCGGCAGAGCATTGCGGCGGCCGGCCTGATCGCGGCTTCGGCCGGCGTCGTCATCGTCCTGACCGGCGGGCGGCTGATGGGCAGCAGCCTCGACCTCCTGGCCCGCAACTTCCCCGACTCGCGTCTGCGGCTCGATGCGGTCGGGGCGCTGTTTCGCGAAAGCGGGTTCGGGCCGGTCAGCCAGCTCGTGACCGCCGGGATCGAGGGCCTGCTGTTCGGCGCCTGCGTGGCCGGGGCGATGATCCTCGCGCGGCGCGGCCTGCGGGACTGACCTCAGACGATCGTGTGCTCCTCGCCCCACCAGAGCGGCGAGCGGGCGAGGTCGATGAACTTCTTCTCGTCCTCCAGCAGCATGAGGCCGGCGGCCTGCGCTTCCGGGCGGCGGCCGTTTTCGAGCACCGACTCGATGCTGTCGAACCACAGCTCGGCGACGCCGTCGTATTCGTCGGGCGCGCCCCGGCTCTGGCGCATGCCGACGTTGGCTTCTGCCGGGAGGCTGTGGAGTTGCACGTATTTCCGGATGCGAAGCACGTCGGCGACGCTGGCGACGAGCGGGCCGTGCTGGTTAATCCAGTAGTCCTGGAAGGCCTCGCGGGTGAGGTGGGGGAGACGGACGAGGCAGAAGGTCAGCTTGATCACGCGATCTGGACTCCACTTGGATGGGGGAGGGCGCACAGTGCCTTTCGCCGCCATCGCTTTCCAGAGCCCG
>CAMLRH010000089.1 GCA_946482375.1 uncultured Caulobacteraceae bacterium
CGCTGGTGGCGTTGAGCGGGCCGAGCAGGCCGCCGCGCACGTCATGGCGCTCGAACAGGATGCGGGCCGAGGCCGGCTCTCCCGTCTCGTCGGATCCGAGATAGCCCTGGAAGCCGGTGTAGAACACGTCGGCGCCGACCCGGATGTCATAGCGGCGCGGATCGTGCGGCGGCCGGCTGTCGTGGGCCGTGGCGACGGCCACGTCGAAGGCCGGTGGGCTGAACAGCCGGTAGGGCGTGTCGATCCGCAGCGCCGCGTCCGGCGCGTCGACGTCCGGGCGCAGCTCGCGCAGCCGCGCGATGCGTTCCAGCCGCGACTGGATCGGCAGCTTCTCGCGCGGCGCCAGCTTCATCAGCAGCGCCTCGGTGTCGACCGTGATGTCTATGGGCAGCAGCCGCGAAACGGCCGAGGCTCGCATGTAGATTTCGCCCGGCGTCACCGCCACGTCCTCGGGGGCGATGGCCACGTCCTTGCCGGCGACGCGGGCAAGACCGGTGTCGAGATCGACGGTCAGCGCCCCCTGCGCTTCCCCGATGCGGCCGGTGATGCGGCGGTCGCCCGGGGAGACGTCGACATTGAGGTCCAGCAGCCGGCCCAGCTCGCCCAGCGGCAGCAGCGGGTCGGCGACATCGCCATAGGCCGCCATGCTGTCGGCGAGCGTCAGGCCGTCCAGCTCGACCGCGAACAGCAGCAGTTCTTCCTCGACAACCTGCGCGAACGCGGACGCCGGGGCCTCAGGCTCCGCCGCGTGTGCAGGTTGATGGCCATGGACGGCGAAGACCGCCGGCACGACCAGCCACAGGGCTGATCTACGGCGCCGTGATGGCACTTTGGGCGAGGACCTTCCCCGGCGCGGTGTCGTCGTCGGTGAAGGTGATCTCCAGCCGCTCACCGGGTTCCGGCAGGCGCGTCAGCGGGATCTGCAGGGTGCGGTGGTCGATCTCGGTGTAGACGCCGACCCCGCGCGCGAGGCCGATCGGCTCCTTGCCCTTGGCGCCGGTGACCTGAAGGTTGCCGAACAGCGAGTTCGAGCCGAGCCGCTGGAGGTCGAACGAGAGCACCGCCGTGCGCGCCGCCGGCTCCGCGCCGTCGGCCGGGCCGTCCGCGTAGGTGACCTTAGCGTTCTCGATCCCGGCGCGGACGTCGGTGTCGCCCAGCCGCACGATCACCGGCACGCTGATGCCGAACACGGAATGGACGATGAACTTCAGCTCACCCTCGCCGGGCAGGGCGGCCTGTTCGGCGGTCAGGCCGATGTCGCGGGGCGGGATGGTGGTGACGGTCAGGTGGGTGCGGTACTCGCCGGGTCCCTGGGCCTCGGCGCCCGGGTTCACCCGCACGCGGATGGTCTGGCCCTTGCCCGGCTGCAGCGTGACCCGGCGGGGCGTGGCCAGCAGCATCGGCTGGGCGGACTTCAGCTTCGCCGCGATGTCGCCAAGCTCCGGCTTGGCCCGCGCCTCGGCCAGAGGCGTAATCTGGCCCGACGAGGTCATGATGCGATCGACCAGCGAGACGTCGAAGGTCGCCGCCGTCTCCCCCTGGTTGAAGACGTAGACGGTCGCCGATTTTCCCGTGCGGTCGAAGGTGAGCCGCTTGGGCGAAATGTTCAGGTTGGCCCCGACGGTCACCGGCGCCGGCGCCTCGTCCTGTGCGGAAGCCGGCATGGGCGACGTGACGAACAGCGCCGCGACAAGACCTGCGGCCAGGGCCGTGACGCGTAGTGTACGAGGACGAAGCGTGTTCATGATTAAAGTCGTTTCCGTTCGTTTGCCGCTTTTCCGTCTAAAACCGGAAAGGATGTGAAGCTTCAAGTGTCGGGAAATGGTTAATTATACTGAGCGACTACCACGAGAAGACCGCGATACTCGCCGGGAGCCAGATCTTCGGGCCTGACCGAGATCTCGCCGCCAATATCGACGCTGAGGATTTCCCCGGGGGAGATGAGACTTGTGAAGCCCGTGACGGTGGCCTGATCGCCGTCCATGGCGGTGACGACCGTGAGGCTCTCCTCGCCGCCCGTCTGCAGCACGTCCACCGCCTCTGGAACGGAGATCGAGACCGCCGACGCATCGCCGACCACCGACAGGTTGGCCGTGCTGCTCGAGGCGGTCGTCAGCATCGGCGTCGAGGGCAAGGTCGGCGTGACGATGATGTCCTTGAAAATGACCTCGCCGGTCGCCTTGATGCCGCCGGTGTCCCGGATCTCGACCTTGCCGGTCGTCGCGGCGCTATCCGTGGCGCTCGCGGCCGACACAAAGCAGAACGCGGCCAATACGGCCGCGGAGAAGGCCCGGAACTGTCCCATCGGTCTCGACAGGCTCCCCTTGCACATACGGCGATGCGGAGGAATTCCGCATCGCCGCCGTCAGGAAACACCAGACTCGTTAAGGCTAGTTGTAAGCGACCGTGACGTCGAACGCACCGCTGTAGCTGCCCGACGTGGTCGTCGAAGCAACCGGGAACGAGCCGCCGACGCCGAAGGTGGCGGTGCCGCTGGCGCCCAGCGAGCCGCTGATCGTGCCGGTTTCGCCCGACTTGGCGACCGTGACCGTGAGGGTCTCCGAACCGCCCTGACGCGTCATGTCGAAGGTCGCCGGCGCGGTGATCGAGAAGGTCTGGCCGCCTTCGCCGGTGACCGTGTAGGTCGCGCGGCCCGAGGTGGACGGAGCCAGCGCCCCGTCGCCGCCGCCGGTCAGCTCACGCGTGCCGTTTGAGGCGTCGATGGCGACAGTGTTGGAGCCGGAGTTCGGCTTCACGACCGAACCGAAAGCCAGGTCGGTGTCCTTGGCCAGTTGGATCGGCTGGATGATCTTAGTCGTCGCCGTCGTCGACTGGGTCGCCGAGCTTTGCGCGAAGGCGGGCGCGGAGATGGCGCAGGCCCCGGCGACGATAAGCGCAATCTTGGTCAGACGCTTCATAAGTATTTCCTCAATGTGCAGGCCCGTCGTCGCCGACGGATGTGTTGATGCGCAACGATGACGGACCGCGCCCCCCGAGGGCGGTTAACAGAGGTGCTCACGAACGTCGTTCGATGAGCGCGGCCGGCGATCTATACGCTGTAGCCACTTAGTCAAGATCGTTAGCCAGTTTTAACCAACCAAAATGACGCACCCCGGTGGCCGCTCAAGCCGCGCCTTCCGGCGCGGATCGGCTGAACCCATAACAAAAGCAAAGTCTTGGCTTACAACACGCGCCCAAACCAGCGGTTGAGCGCGGAATCAAGCGTCACTGTTGGACACTAGGTCGCAGGTCCGAAATTAACGACGATCTTCGTGCGACGGGCCTTAACGGCGGCATAAGCGGCACGGTGGATATCTGGTTAAGATGACCCAGTTCGAGGAGTAAACGGGCTCCGGCGGTGGAGCGCTGCGCGCCGCTCGCCTTCCAGGACTGCGGCATTGTGGCAAGACCGCGATTTCAGTATTGCGGCAAGTAATGTCGCCTTCCCGACACTGTAATCGTCGGAAAGACCTTTATTGGGGCCGGCGCTTCTTTGACGGCGCGCCTTCGCCGGGCTTCAGCCGACCGACGAGTGCGGCAAGCAGTTCGTCCGCCAGGAAGGGCTTTTCCAGGAAGCCGCTGTTGGGCACGGCGTAGGACCGGAACGTCTCGGGCCTCACCTCGCCGCTGATGTAGAGCACCGGAAGGTCGGGGATCACCTGCCGGGCGAACCGGGCGACGTCGTAGCCGGTCGTGCCGGCGCCGAGGTTCACGTCGACCACCAGGGCCTGGATAGTGGGCAAGGTGGGGATTCGCCGGTAGGCGGCCTCGTCGCCGCCGACGCACACCGCTTCGAACCTGACCTCCTGAAGGACGTCCTGGATCAGTTCGCACACCGCAGGGTCGTCATCGACGACTAGAACTCTCGCCATCGCCCCCACCTGGCTTAAGATTACATGGCGAGAACACGCGGAGCCATGTCGAGTTCCCGACATAGCTCTAATGGGCCAAATGGGAAATCCCCATTTTAGGTAACGCTGTTCGGCGATGGCGCACCCGACACGATTCGAACGTGTGACCTTTGCCTTCGGAGGGCAACGCTCTATCCAGCTGAGCTACGGGTGCATTGGTCCGCGAGCGGAGGCGGGCTTGTAGCCGAAAGGTCGGCGTCAGTCACGCGTCGGATCGAGGCCCCCCGGCGCGTCGTAGGTCAGCGACAGGAAGACGTCCTCCAGGTCCGGGTCCTCGGTCGAGATGTCCTGGATGTGCAGCCCGGTGGCGCGCACGGCGCCGAGCACCTGCTCCACGCTCGACTGGCCGGTGCGATAGCTGACCTGGAAGGCGCCGCCGCCGCGCAGCTTGGTCTCGAAGCCCTTCAGGTCGGGCGCGATGGAGACCGGCTCCTTGGGCGTCACCACCACGTTGCGGGTGTCGAGCCGGCGCAACAGCGTCTCGGTCGGCTCGCAGGCCACCACCTCGCCGCGGTTGATGATGGCGATCTGGTCGCAGAGCTCCTGCGCCTCTTCGAGATAGTGGGTGGTGAGCACGATGGTCACGCCCTGCTGGTTCAGGCTGACGACGTAGTTCCACAGCTGCCGCCGCAACTCCACGTCCACGCCCGCCGTCGGCTCGTCGAGTATCAGCACCGGCGGGTGGTGGACCATGGCCTTGGCCACCATCAGCCGTCGCTTCATGCCGCCCGACAGCTGCCGGACGTAGGCGTTGGCCTTGTCGCTCAAGCCAAGCGCCGCCAGCAACTCATCCGTCCGCCGCTCCTCCTTCGGCACGCCGTACATCCCGCCCTGCACATCGAGGCTTTCGCGGGGGGTGAAGAAGACGTCCGCCGCCAGCTCCTGCGGCACCACGCCGATGGCGGCGCGGGCGTCGCGCGGGCGCTCGTCGATGTCGCGGCCCCAGATACTCACCTTGCCCGAGGTCTTTTTCGTCAGCCCGGCAAGAATGTTGATGAAGGTCGACTTGCCGGCCCCGTTCGGGCCGAGCAGGCCGAAGATCGAGCCGCGCGGCACCTTCAGGTCGACGCCGTTCAGCGCCAGCTTCTCGGGCGTTGTCTTGGTCGCCGCGTATGTCTTGACGAGACCCTGCGCCTCGATCGCGTACTCAGGTAAGTCCATCGACCTCAACCAATTTGACGCCCCGGCGGGCGGAAGCATAGGTATGCGTCGCTCCGCCTTCAGGGAAGTGCCGCCATGGCCCGCAAGGGAAAGCCCGTTCCGAACGAAGCGCCTGTGCGCGTGCTGCCGGACTCCGTGCCGCCGCCCGAGGTGATCTCCGTCCGCTCCCGCCGCGTCGCCTGCGACGGCGTCGGCGGCGCGCTCGGCCACCCGCGCGTCTGGCTGGAGATGGGCGACGACGACTTCGTCGAGTGCGGCTACTGCGACCGCCGCTTCGTGCTGGCCGGCGACGGCCACGAGAGCGAGCGTCTGGCCCCCGGCGTCTACGAGGGCTCCGGCGGCCACTGATGACACTCACCGTCCTCGGCATCGAGACCAGCTGCGACGAGACCGCCGCGGCGGTGGTGCGCCGAGCCGATGACGGACACGTCGAGGTGCTGTCCTCGGTCATCGCCAGCCAGATCGCCGAACACCGCCCCTTCGGCGGCGTCGTCCCCGAAATCGCCGCCCGCGCCCACGTCGAAGTGATCGACACGATCGTGGCTCAGGCCATGAACGAGGCGGGCCTCGGCTACGACGGTTTGGACGGTGTCGCCGCCACGGCCGGACCGGGCCTAGTCGGCGGGGTGATGGTCGGCCTCTCCTTCGGCAAGGCCGTCGCCTTGGCCCGCGACCTGCCGCTGGTCGCCGTGAACCACCTCGAAGGCCACGCGCTCTCGGCGCGACTGGCGGCCGACATTCCCTACCCCTTCCTGTTGCTGCTGGTCAGCGGCGGCCATTGCCAGTTGCTGGAAGTCGCCGGCGTCGGCGCCTGCCGCCGGCTCGGCTCGACCATCGACGACGCGGCCGGCGAAGCCTTCGACAAGATCGCCAAGTCCATGGGCCTGCCCTACCCCGGGGGCCCGGCGCTGGAGCAATTGGCCGAGGGCGGTGACGCCGAACGCTTCCCGCTGCCCCGCTCGCTGCTCGGTCGCGAAGGCTGTGACTTCTCCTTCTCGGGCCTGAAGACCGCCGCTGCTCGGCTGGCCGCTGGACTGACCAGCGACGACGACAAGCGCGACCTCGCCGCGGCTGTGCAGGAAGCCATCGCCCGCCAGCTCTGCGACCGCACCGACAAGGCGCTGGTGAGCTATGCCCGTGCGCACGAAGGCCGCGACCTGCGCTTCGTCGTCGCCGGGGGAGTCGCCGCCAACCGGACGGTTCGCGAGCGGCTTGAAGCGGCGGCTGCCGCGCGCGGCTTTTCCTTCTCCGCCCCGCCGCTGGCCTACTGCACCGACAATGCCGCCATGATCGCGCTGGCCGGCGCCGAACGACTGGCGGCCGGATTCAGCGACGGTCTCGATGCCGTGGCCCGGCCCCGCTGGCCGCTGGACGAGGCGGCGGCCAACGCCAATCCAACTCACAAGCCCGGCCGCAAGGGAGCCAAGGCGTGAAGCACGCGGGCGTCATCGGCGGCGGAGCATGGGGCACGGCCCTCGCCCAGGTCTGCGCTCGCGCCGGGCTGGACGTCACGCTGCAGGCTCGCGAGCCCGAGGTGGTCGAGGCGATCAACACCGCGCACGAGAATCCGATCTTCCTGCCGGGCGTCACGCTGGACGGGGCCATCCGCGCGACGACCGAGATGGCCGACCTTGCCGCCTGCGACCTCGTCCTCGCCGTCGCCCCGGCACAACACCTGCGCTCGGCGCTGGCGGCACTGAGCCCGCACGCCCAACGCGGCCTGCCCGTCCTGCTCTGCTCGAAGGGCGTTGAGCAGGGCTCGCTCAAGCTGATGACGCAGGTGCTGGAAGAGACCATCCCGCAGGCCTGTCCCGCCGTGTTGTCGGGCCCGAGCTTCGCCGGCGAAGTCGCGCGCGGCCTGCCCACCGCCGTGACCCTCGCCTGTCCCGACGCCGCCATGGCCATGCGGCTCGCCGAAGCCATCGCGACGCCCGCGTTTCGCCCCTACATCGTCGCCGACATGATCGGCGCCGAGGCCGGCGGCGCGATCAAGAACGTGCTCGCCATCGCCACCGGCATCGTCGAGGGCAAGGGTCTCGGCCGCTCCGCCCACGCGGCGCTGATCACCCGTGGCTTCGCCGAAATGACCCGCATGGCCGTGGCGCTGGGCGGCGAGGCCGAGACGGTGGCCGGTCTCTGCGGGCTGGGCGACCTCGTCCTGACCTGCTCCTCGCCACAGTCGCGCAACATGAGCGTCGGCCTGGCCCTGGGCTCCGGCCAGACGCTGGAGGAGGCGCTGGCCGGCAAGCTGACGGTGGCCGAAGGCGTCGCTTCGGCGCCCGCCGTCCGCGAACTCGCCCGCAAACACGGCGTCGAAATGCCGATCTGCGAAGCCGTCGCCGCCATCCTCGCCGGCGAACACAGCGTCGAGGCCGCCATCATGGGCCTCCTATCCCGCCCCCTCAAAGCCGAGACCGCCTGATGCCGCTCTTCGTCGTTTCCTGGCTGGACAAGCCGAACAGCCTCGACGTCCGCATGGCCGCCCGCGAGGCGCATCTGGCCTATGTCCGCGAGACCGGTGTTGTGCGGCTCGGCGGCCCGTTCCTCGACGCCAACGGCGACATGGCCGGCTCCATGATCATCATCGAGGCCGACGACCTCGAAACCGCCAAGGCCTGGCACGCGCTCGACCCCTATCGCGCCGCCGGCCTGTTCGAGACGTCCGAAGTCCGGCCCTGGCGCACCACGGTCGGCGCGATCGCGTGAATCCGGCGAGGCCCCGGCCCGGCACGGTGCTCTGCCGGCTGGACGAGATCGACCGCGCGAAGGGTTTCCGCTTTCGCGAGGACGACGCCGTCTTCTTCGGCTTCGTGATTCGCACTGAAGAGTGCGTGCGCGGCTTCGTCGACGCCTGCCCTCACACCGGCCAGCCGCTGTCGATGTTCGGCGACCGCTACCTGACCAAGGACGGCCGCTGGCTGTTCTGCACCGGCCACGGCGCTCTCTTCCGCCCCAACGACGGCGTCTGCGCCGCCGGTCCGTGCGAGGGCGAGACGCTTCAACCCTGGCCAGTCGAGGTGCGTGACGGCTCGGTCGTGGTTGCGTGAGTGGTTCGACACGGGCCTGTGGCCCTGCTCACCATGACTATTTCTGAGTTAGTCATCCTGAGCAGGCGCAACGCGCCGTGTCGAAGGACGCACAGCTTGTCTCGGCCTTCGCGGTCCGCTTCATTGCCTGAACAAGACAGAGGAGTGCGACGGTGAGCGAAGGACAGGTCTTTCCGGTTCCTGAGGCATGGGCGAAGCGGACGAAGATGGATGCCGCCGCCTACGACGCCGCCTGCCGCCGCGTCGAGGAAGATCCCGAGGGTTTCTGGACCGAGGTTGCCGGGCGCCTGGACTGGATCAGGCCGTTCAGCGTTGTGAAGGATGTCTCCTACAACAAGGACGACTTCCGCATCCGCTGGTACGCCGACGGGGCGCTGAACGCCTCGGCCAATTGCCTGGACCGGCATCTGCCCCATCGCGCCGACGACATCGCCATCATCTGGGAAGGCGACGACCCGGCCGACAGCCGCAAGATCACCTATGCCGAGGCGCACGCCGAGACCTGCCGCATGGCCAATGTGCTGAAGGCCAACGGCGTCAAAAAGGGCGACCGCGTCACCATCTACCTGCCGATGATCCCCGAGGCGGCCTACGCCATGCTGGCCTGCGCGCGGATCGGGGCCATCCATTCGGTGATCTTCGGCGGCTTTTCGCCCGACTCCATCGCCGGCCGGATTCAGGACTGCGACTCGCGCCTCGTCATCACCGCCGACGAGGGCCTGCGCGGCGGCCGCAAGGTGCCGCTGAAGGCCAACGTCGACGAGGCGCTGACCCAGTGCCCGCAGGTCGAGAAGGTCATCATGGTCCGCCGCACCGGCGCCGATGTGAACTTCGTCGAGGGCCGGGACGTCCGCTACGAAGATGCCAGGGCGCAGGTCTCCGCCGACTGTCCGCCCGAGCCGATGGGCGCGGAGGACCCGCTCTTCATCCTCTACACCTCGGGTTCGACCGGTAAGCCGAAGGGTGTGCTGCATACCACCGGCGGCTATCTGACCTGGGCGGCCTACACCCACGAGCTGGTCTTCGATTACCGACCGGGCGAGATCTTCTGGTGCACGGCCGACGTCGGCTGGGTCACCGGCCACAGCTACATCGTCTACGGTCCGCTCGCGAACGGGGCGACGACGGTGATCTTCGAAGGCGTGCCGAACTACCCGACGACCTCGCGCTTCTGGGAGGTCATCGACAAGCATCAGGTCGAGATCTTCTACACCGCCCCCACCGCCATCCGCGCCCTGATGCGCGACGGCGACGAGC
>CAMLRH010000090.1 GCA_946482375.1 uncultured Caulobacteraceae bacterium
TTCGAGGAGGATGACGACCGTCTGCGTTCGGGCAAGCAGCTCTGCAAGAAGGACACGTTCCCCGAGGAAATCGGCGGCATACCCGTTCCTCCAGCCAACACAGGCGGAGCCGGCAGCCCTGCGCTCGAGGTCCTGACTTACCTGTCGCAAGGGTGCGCCCCTGCCTCGCTCTACTCGGAGGAATCGTTCCAGACGCCCAACGGCTACGCGTTGCCGTTCTACTATCCGCTCGGCACGCTCTCGTTTCCCGTCCACGTCGGATTCGACGTTTATCTGAATGCGACGCAGTCTCGGGACCTGCGGGTCATCGAGTCCAGTTACGAGCCGAGCTACAAGGCCAAGACCGACGTCCTCCAACTCCAGTGGGATTTCGATGTCAGCGACAATCTGACCCTGAGCTCGGAAACCTACTATTCGACAGACGAGCTTTTTTCGACGCAGGATTTCAACAGGTTCAGCACACGACCCGGCGCCTTCAACGTCAATTCGAATGGCGGTGAGGACATGATTGAGTCGGGCCTCCTCGACGAAAACGGCGTCTTCTGCGATCCCCAACTCGGCTGCTCCGACCGCATGACGCTGGGCGATCTGTCGACGCACCAGGCGACGCAGTTTGGTCAAGAGCTGCGGCTGTCATCGGATTTCGACGGAAAGTTTAACTTCAGCCTGGGCACCAACTTCGTCCGCTACGACACGATGAACAAGTACTATGTCTTCGTGAACAGCCTCAGCCTGTGGTCGCTATGGCAGTGGAGCCAAAGGAACGCGGACAATCCCTATATTCCGGGCGAAAGCGACAACAGCGAGTGCCTCGATACCCTGCTTCCGGGGGACCCTTTCCTGGTCTTCAACATGGCGCAGTGTATCTACGTCGATCCCAACCCGATCGGCAGCCTGAACGACAAGGGACACAACTACTTCCTGTCGAAGAACCCGTACCGCCTGATCTCGTACGCGGTGTTCGGCGAGGCCTACTACAACATCACGCCGGACCTGAAGTTGACGGCCGGTCTGCGCTACACCGTCGACAAGAAGCACGCGCCGCGCGTTCCCAGCTGGTTGCTGGCAGGTCAATCGGTCGGCCACCCAATCGCCGAGGTGATCGAGGAGGAATGGCGTGAGCCTACGGGGCGCCTGACCCTCGACTGGAAGCCGGCGCTCACCTTCACCAACGAGACGCTGCTCTACGCCTCCTACGCGCACGGCTACAAGGCCGGCGGCATGAATCCGCCGACCTTCGCGTTCGCCACGTTCAACGGGTCGGGTGACGGCTCTCTGATGCGCGAGCGGCTCTTCTTCGAGCACCCGGAGATGTTCGACCCGGAGTTCGTCGACGCCTTTGAGCTGGGCACGAAAAACACCCTGCTCGACGGACGCCTTACGGTGAACGCCGCAGCCTTCTACTATGATTACACGGGCTACCAGATTTCCGAGATCGTGAACCGCTCGGCGCTGAACCGGAACTTCGACGCCGAAGTCTGGGGGGCGGAACTGGAAGCCGATTGGCGACCTCTGGATAATCTGAAGGTCGGCCTGAAGCTGGGCTTCGAGAAGACCCGCGTGAAGGACGGTCAAAAAGCTATCGACCTGATGGATCGAACTGCGGGTGATCCAAACTACTATGTCGTCAAGCCGCTGCCGACTATTGCCTCGAACTGCATCGTACCCGTGTCTTTTATTCAAGATTTTGGCGGCTTGGACCCATCCACCTCTCGTATAGGCCTGACCACTTGTGAGGTCCTTTATTATAACGAGCCCCAACTGGCCATTGACGCCTGGGGCTTCGATCCTTCGACGGTTCCGAATATGGGCGCCGGCATCTACAAGGACCTCTCCGGCAACGAATTGCCGAACGCACCGGACATGACGGCGACGTTGACGGTCGATTACACCGTGCCGCTGCCGAACGAATGGATGGTCACTCTGCACGGCGACTTCTATCGCCAGTCGGAGGCCTGGACCCGGATCATCAACTTCGATCCCTACGACCGGCTGCAGCCGTTCGAGCAGGTGAACCTTGCCGCCATCTTCGTGAACGAGGACGCCGGTTGGAACATCATGGCCTACGTCAAGAACGTGTTCGACGCCGACAACATCACCGGCGCGTTCCTGAACTCCGACGACACAGGCCTGACGACCAACGTCTTCCTCAACGAGCCTCGCCTCTATGGCCTGCGGGTGACCAAGGCCTGGTCGGGTGATCCGTGGTGGAACGTCGCGCCCGGCGAACTCGGCCGGCGCCAGCTTCTGACGGTCGAGCTCGGCGGCATGGCTACTCGGCTGGACGCGCCGCACGAGGTTTTCCGTCCGGACTGGGTGGATGAGTTCACATCGCCCGGTCTGCCGTTCCCCATCGAGACGCAGGAAGAAGACCTCGACTGGGGTGACGAGCGGGAGGTGAAGGTCGCCTTCCGTCCAACGGGCGCCTGGCAGGTCGCAGCCCAGGCCCGTTTCGGCCGCACCAACGGCACGGCGGAAACGTTCAGGGACGACTTCATCCAGGGGGGTTACTACTCTTCGACAAAATACCCCGGCATGCGGGTCGACGACGCCCGTAACGCCGCGCAATCGGAAACCCGGGACCGGGAGGAATACACGCTGGTCGACTTCTCGGTTGGCCGCGAACTGGGGCTTGGATTGTTCGGCGAAGACGAGCGTTCAACGATCAGCCTTGGCGTGCGCTATGCGCAGTTCAAGGCTTCATCCAGTTCGCTGCTGATCGGTGTCCCGGACTACTACATGCCGGCTGACAATCTGAAGTACTTCGACAACCCCGTGGTTTGGCACGAATACAACGCCTCGTTCGCCCGCACTGGCGAGTTCGAAGGCAAAGGCCCGATGGTGTCCTGGGAGGCTTCCAAGCGACTGTTCGCCGTGGGAGACGCCGGCCGCGCCAACCTCGACTGGTCGATCAGCGGCGGGATGCTGTTTGGCAAACAGGAAGCGAGCCTGCAAGGGGAGACGGAGGCTCGTTATTTCAGCGTGCCGGAGTTCTTCCGGAACATCCAATCGTTTGGGCCGACCACGATCACGACCACACCGATCGAGCCTCGCACCGAAAGCCGCGATGTCGAGGCGCCGTTCTTCGGCGGCAGCCTCGGCCTCTCCTACGAGATCGACCGGTTCAGGGTCGGCGGCGGGTATCGGTGGGAGCGGTACTCCGAAGTTCTCGACGGCGGCATAGACGAGGCCCAGGGCGTCGACCGCACCATCGACGGTCCCTACTTCAAGATCTCCGTCGGCTTCGGGGGGTAGCTGACCGGGGCTCCGGGTATTCGGCCCCTCTGAACCCGGTCACACTGAGGCGGCGATGCCGGGGGGCTCGCCGCCTCTTTTCCGCGTTCAGGGACACGCTTGACACCCCGCTCAACCGGCCCAGCCTAGACGCGTACGCATACGTGCGTGGGGAGGACCGGGCGATCGACAGGCGTGGCGCAGTGGTGGCTCTGTTTCCGCCCGAACCCCGGCCGGCGCCGGAGGTGGGCGAGCTCTATCGCCGCCACTGGAAGGAGATCTGCGTCTACCTGCGCCGCCGGTTCGGGGCCGGGCCGCCGGAGCCGGAGGACATCGCCCAGGCGGCGTTCCTGCGGCTGTCGGGACGCGGCGAGACCGAGGACCTGGCCAACCCGCGCGCCTTCCTCTACCGGGTCGCCCACAACCTCGCCATCGAGGAGCACCGGCGCGAGGTGGCCCGCCGCCGGGCCGAAGCGGACGACGAAACCGACGCCGAGACGGACGATTTCGATCCCGAACGCGTCTCAATAGGCAGGGAGCGGCGCCGGCTGCTCGAAACGGCTTTCGCGACGCTCGACCCACGGACGAGGCAGATCCTGATCATGAGCCGCCAGGACGGTCTTTCGTCGGCGGAAATCGCCCGCCGGCTCGGCCTGTCGCCCACCCCCGTCTAGCGGCTGATCGGAGAGGCCGTCGCCCGCTGTCAGGCCGTCGTCGACGGCTACGACCCGGGAGGCGAGCCATGAGCGGGCCGCGCGACCGCCACGCCGAGGCCGGCGAATGGACGCTGCGCCGCCGCGAGGGCCTGAACCGCGCCGAGCAGGCCGCGCTGCAGGCCTGGCTGGACGAGGACGCCGGACACGACCGCGCGCTCGAGCAGTCGGAGCGCATCTGGGACGAACTGGCCGACATCGACCTGCGCGGCCAGGACGCGAAGCTGGGTGGCGAGAGGCAGCCACGACGGCGGGCTCTTCCGGCTTGGGGGGCGATAGCGGCGACGCTAGTCGGCGGCGCCGTGATCGGGGTCGGCCTCTACTCGCCCGGCGGCCAGGCCTACGCCACCGAACATGGGGAGGTGCGCACCGTCCGCCTCGCCGACGGATCGAGCATCACGCTGGGCGCGGAATCGAAGGTCGTCGTCCGGCTGGACGGCGACAGCCGCCGCGTCGAGCTGCGCCAGGGCGAAGCGGTGTTCGACGTCGCGCCGGACGCCTCGCGGCCGTTCCGCGTCCATGCCGCCGACACCCAGGTCACGGTGCTCGGCACCCAGTTCGTCGTGAAGGCGGCGCCGGATCGCGTTCGAGTCGATGTCATCAAGGGCGTCGTCCGCGTCGCCAAGGCCGAGAACCCGCTGGTCGCACCCTTCATCCGCAACGAGACGGTGGGCGAGCGGGTGGTTCGCGGCGAGCGGCTGGAAAGCCCACGCGGCGATGACCTGAAACGCATCGCCAGCGTTGACCCGAACGCGGCGGCGCCGTGGACGCAGGGGCGGCTGGTTTACGAGAACGCCTCGCTGGCGGAGGTGGTCGACGACCTAAACCGCTATGCGCCGGTGGATGTGGAACTGGCGGAGGGCGAACTGGAAAGCCTGCGCGTCACCGCCGCGCTGCGGCGCGATCAGGCCGACGCCTTCCTCGACACCCTGCCGGCGACCTTGCCCGTCCGCATCGACCGCGCGGCGGAAGGGCGAATTGTTATCCGCCCCGCCGGCTGATGCGAAAAAATGGCTGGGCGTACGGACGATCCGGCCGCCAACCTCGTCAAACCCCGTGAGACCGCCGGCGACGGCGGCGCAAACGGGGGGAAAGACATGAAGAACCGACACTCGAGGTCCGCATTCGCCGCGGCGCTGCTCACCGCCATGCTGAGCACGACGGCGCTGACGCCGGCCCATGCGCAGGACCGCGCCGACGCCGCGCAGGGCCTCCGCGAATTCGCCATCGAGGCCCAGCCGCTGATGACGGCGCTGCTGGAATTCTCCCGCCAGACCAACGCGCCGGTCGTGGCGCCGGCCAGCCTGACCGCCGGCCGCGAGGCGCCGGCCGTGCAGGGACGCATGGACGACCAGTCCGCACTGGCGATGCTGCTGGACGGCTCGGGCCTGCGCGCCGTGCGCGGCCCTTCGGGCGGCTGGGCGGTGACGGTATCCGCCGACCCCCAGTCCGGAAGCGCCGCGGGGGACGGCGCTGAGGTCGACACCCTGATCGTCACGGCGCAGAAGCGCGAGGAAGACATTCAGGACGTGCCGATCGCCATCAGCGCGTTCACGCAGGAGGCGTTGGAGGCCCAGAAGATCGAAGGCGGCTTTGACCTTCTGAAGGCAATCCCGAACGTCACCTTCAGCAAGAACAACTTCAGCGGTTATAATTTCTCCATCCGGGGCATCGGCACCAAGGCGATCTCCGTCACCACCGATCCGGGCGTGGCGGTGGAGTTCAATTACGTGCCGCTGATCCGTAACCGCCTGTTCGAGCAGGAATACTTCGACGTCGAGCGGGTCGAGGTGCTGCGCGGGCCGCAAGGGACGCTGCACGGGCGCAACGCCACCTCGGGCGTCGTCAACGTCATCTCGGCCAAGCCGGATATGGAAGAGTTCTCGGGCTGGGTGAAGGGCGAGGTCGGCAACTATCACGCCAAGCGCCTGTCAGCGATGGTCAACGTTCCGCTGGTCGACGACAAGCTCGCCATCCGCCTCGCCGGCGCGGCCACCCAGCGCGAAGGCTACGGCATCAACCTCTACGACAACTCGCCGGTGGATGGCCGCGACCTTTGGTCGGCCCGCCTGACCGTCGGCTTCGAACCCCACGAGCGCCTGCGCGGCAACCTCATCTGGGAGCGTTTCGAGGAAGACGACAACCGAGCGCGGACGGGCAAGCAGCTCTGCACGCCCGACCCGGGCCCGACGCATGTCGGGGATCGGTTGATCACGGTAACGCCAGGGGTGAGCCTTGGCATCCAGCGCGGCATCTACAGCCAGGGCTGCCTGCCGGGCTCGCTGTATGACGATGCGGCGTTCGGCGCCCCCAACGGCTTCGCCTTGCCGTTCATCCAGGCTCTTGCGCAGCAGTTTACCGGCACCATCGGTTACATTCCGCAGCCCAGCGGCCCGTCTATTCAGGCTACCGCCCTGCAATACGGGGTAGACCCTTACGGCGGCATCACCCAGTCCCGTGATCTGCGGGCGATCTACTCGCAGCTTGACGCCCGGTATCAGGCGCAGGCGGACGTCGTCGAGTTGAACCTGGAGTTCGACCTCACGGATAACCTCACGGCGGTGTGGCAGTCGGCCTACAACAAGGACAGCATATACTCGACCCAGGACTTCAATCGCTACACGACCGTTCCGTCGTTTACCGACACTTCTCAGGTTCGCCGCGAGAGCAACCTTCCTTCGCGATTTGTCAATCTGGCTCCGGGCGGGTTTTTCGATGACCCGCAGCTTGGCCGGTCCGACACCATCGTCGGCCAGGACGTATCGCGGGCCAAGAGCGAGCAGATATACCAGGAGGTAAGGCTTGCTTCCGACTTCGACGGCCCGCTGAACTTCAGCCTTGGCGCCAACTACCTTCGGTATCGCACCGTTGAAGATTACTACGTCTTCTTCAATGCCATCACCATGGCCGCCGTGGTTTCAATGAACGCGAACTTGTTCGGGGATCAGACCAATCCCGAGCGGGCCACAACCAATCCTGATTGCTCCCGCGCTCTCCCGGTCATCGGGTTCTACGGCGTCATTTGCGTTCCGATCGAGCAAAACTCGATCGCGAACATCCAGGATACCGGCCACAACTATTTCCTGAGCCGAAATCCCTACAAGTTGACCTCCAACTCGGTGTTCGGCGAGCTGTATTGGGAGGCGGCGCCGGACATCAAAGTCACGGCGGGCCTCCGCTACACCGACGACAAGAAGACGTTCACGCCGATCCCCAGCCAGACGCTCCTCACGCCGCGTGACTATGAAGGCTTGGGCAACAGTTTCCTCGGACCAATCTTTACCAGCAGCGCATTTGTCGGAACCGGTTTCGGATATCCGGCCGAGCCCGACATCAAGCGCGGCTGGCGGGAGGTCACCGGCCGGCTAGGCGTGGACTGGAAGCCGGAGCTCGCCTTTACAGATAATACGCTGGTCTATGCGTTCTACTCGCGTGGGTACAAAGGCGGGGGCATGAACCCGCCCAGCGTCGGCTTCAACTACGAAGAAATGGCGGAACTGGGTATCGTTCTTACGCCGTCGGCGCCGCCGGAGTTCCAACCGGAGTTCGTGAACGCGTTCGAAGTCGGGGCCAAGAACGCCTTGCTGAGCGGAGCGATGGTTTTGAACCTTGGCGCCTTCTACTACGACTACAAGGACTATCAGCTCTCGAAGATCGTCGACCGGACGGCGCAGAACGAAAACTTCGACGCCAAGGTTTGGGGTCTGGAGATCGAGACAGTGTTCGCACCCACCCGAGATCTGAAGTTTGTGGCAAACTTCGGCTATCTCGACACTGAATTGGCCGAGGGATCCCAGTCCATCGACGTAATGAACCGCACCGCGGGCCATGACGACTGGATCTTGGTCAAACCCTCCATGACCCTCATGTCGAACTGCGTCGTTCCCGTGTATGTCGCCGAGATGGTGGGAGTCGGGTACGAAATCTATTCCACCGGCGCGTGTCCGGGGGGCGGCGTCTTTGCCGACACCTATACGGGCATCCCGCCTTTCGGGTCCACGCTGCCCGATGGCTCCACCTACAACCCCGCCGAACAGGTCGAAGCAAACTACGGCGCCGGCTTTTTCTCAGACCTCTCAGGCCATGAACTGCCCAACTCGCCGCATTGGACGGCGTCGCTGGGCGCGGAATACAGCTGGGACTTCATGGAAGGCTGGACGGCCACGCTTCGCGGCGACGGCTACTGGCAGTCGCAGTCCTGGTCCAGGCCCTATCAGTTGCCCATCGACAAGCTGCACGGCTGGTACAACGCTAACCTGTCGCTGTGGATCGAACGGCCGGAAGACGAGCTGAAGATCGAGATTTACGCCAAGAACATCCTAGACGAGACGCCGATCACGGACGCCTTCACCAACTCGGACGACACCGCGTTGACCACCAACATCTTTGTCCTGGACCCGCGCCTGATCGGTCTCTCGATCCGGAAAGGTTTCTAACCGGCTCGGTCCCCTTCGAACCGGACTACTCGGCGGCGGGCCATTGGTCCGCCGCCGTTTTCGTTTGCCCGCCTTCCTTGACACCGCCGTCCGCCGGCGCAGCCTTACGCGTACGCACATGTGTAGGGGCGCGCGGCGATGCGGCCGATACGGCAGCTCATTTCGGGACTTCGGCTCACGCTGCAGAAGCGTGGGGCCTCGCCCGATGAGGCCGAGGATCTGGTGCAGGAGGCGTTTCTGAAGTTCGAGGCCTATCGCCAGGCGGCCGAGGTTCGCGAGCCGGAGGGCTTTGTGGTCAAGGCGGCGCTGAATCTGGCCGTGGATGCGCGCCGGCGGAAAGGCCGGGCGCCCTTCTCGCCGCGCGCGCTGGACGACTTCGTCTTTGCCGATTCCTCGCCCGGTCCGGATGAGGTTCTGCAGGGGCGTGATCGTCTAAGGAGGCTGAGAGAGGGGCTCGAGGCCCTGAAACCGCGGACGCGCGACATGCTGCTGGCCCAACGCCTGGAAGGTCTGAGCTACGCCGAGATCGCCGCGCGCGAGGGCATTTCCGTCAGCGCGGTCGAGAAGCAGATCGCCCGCGCCGTGCTGTTCCTGATGGACTGGATGGAGGGGTGGTGAGCGACCAGTCGACCATTCCCGCCGCTCAGCCCGCCTCGGTTCGCGCGGAGGCCGCGGCCTGGGTCGCGCGCCTGCAGGGTCCGGAGCGCAACGCCGCGACCGAAAGGGATTTCCGCCGCTGGATCGAGGCCGATTCGGCGCATGCCGCCGCCTTCGACCGCGCCACCCAGATCTGGGAAGGCATCGGCGGCGCGGCGGCCGGCATGACGGTCGGGCCGGGCCTGCGCGCACGGCGGGCGGCGATGGCGCGGGTGGCGGCCTCCGTGACCGCGGTGGTCCTGCTCGCCGGCGCCGGGGGCTGGCTGGCTCTGCGCGACCCGACCTATGTGACGCAGGTCGGCGAGCAACGCAGTGTGCGGCT
>CAMLRH010000091.1 GCA_946482375.1 uncultured Caulobacteraceae bacterium
CGAAGCGGTCGAGGATCTCCGCGACCGCGACGATCTGAGGGTGCTGCTGATCCGCTCGACGGGTCGCTACTTCTCTGCTGGGGTGGACATCGCCAACTCCTCGATGGCCAACCCCGAACGCACTCTCGCCAAGACCATGATCGGCTACCGCCGTGACTACCGCCGGCCCTGGCACATGGTCCACGACGAGATGGAAGAAGTGGAAAAGCCGGTCGTCGTCGCCATCCAGGGCGTGTGCCTGGGTCTGGGGGTCGAACTGTCGGGCAGCGCCGACTTTCGCCTGGCGTCCGAGAACGCCCGCTTCGGTCTCCCCGAGATCGATCTCGGCGTCATCGCCGGCAGCGGGGGCACGAGCCGCTTTACTCGTCTGTGTGGCATCGGTTGGTCCAAGTGGTTGAGCGTCGCCGGCGAGCAGATCGACGCCCGCACGGCGATGATGGCCGGCTTTGTCCAGGCGGTTTACCCGGAGGAGACCTTCGAAGACGAGGTCTGGGCCTTTTGCCAGCGCCTGCAGACCCGGCCGGCGGAGGTTCAGGGCGCCGCGAAGCTGGCCGTCGAACTCTGCTACGACCTGGACCGCAACAGCGGCCGCCGAATTGAGCGTCTGGTGAACACGCCCCTGGCAATGCGTGACAACTCCGCGCTGGTGGCGAAGGTGTTCAACCGGAAAGGCGGTCGGACCGGCTGAAACGTGGCGCTCTGGGGTTTGGGGCAAATGGCGCGCGAATACGGGCCCTAACGTTGAGCCGCACCTTAGAGCCGAATGGCAGCGGGCGGTGGCGGTGAGGGAGGGCTGACGCTAACTTGTCTCCGCCAGACTTGGGGCAGGGGCGTGGAACTAGCCGATAAGCGCCTCCCCTTCGTTTATCGACGGCGCGCCATAGGTAGTGCATTGCGCTCAGGGAAACAGGCCGCGGATCGCTTTTGCGTTGCGGACGGTCTCCACACCCAGCGCCAATGCGGCGTCACGATAAGTGCTGTTGTCGGCTGCAGCCCGCGCGAGCACGCGCTGCAGGGAGCGCTCAAGCGCTCGGTAAAGCTTTTCCAGGAGCTCTGGCTCTTCCCAGAAGAAGCGCTGGAGGTCCTGCACCCACTCAAAATAACTAACGATGACCCCGCCAGAATTGCAGAGTATATCCGGGATGAGGAAGAGGTCTTTCCCGCGTTCAGCGAGGATCAGGTCGGCCTCAGGGGTAGTCGGCCCATTGGCTCCCTCAGCGAGGATACGACACTTGATATCGCGGGCGTTGGAGGCGGTGATCGCGCGCTCCATCGCGGCAGGGACCAGAACGTCGCATGGTTGGATAAGAAGCGACGCTGGATCATCCAGCATGTCGTCTGAGTAGCCCCGTAGCACCTTGTGGTGGCGGACGTACTTGAGGAGCAACTCGACGTTCAGCCCACGAGGATCGTAGTAGGCCGCAGTGTGATCGCTCACTCCGACAATACGCACGCCTCTCTTGGCGAGTTCGGCTGCAGCGACTGCCCCTACATTGCCGAAGCCCTGAACAATCGCCGTCGCGCCGTTCGGGTTGAGGCGGACAGCTTCCATGGCCCTGCCCACCAGGTAGGCCACACCCCTGCCAGTGGCTTCGCGTCGCCCGGCCGTGCCGCCGCACTCAGTGGGTTTACCCGTCACGATCTCACTGACGGAGCTTCCGTGGTACATCGAGTAGGTGTCCATGAACCAGGCCATCACCTGCTCGTCGGTGCCCATGTCCGGGGCCATCACATCGACTTGTGGGCCAACGAAGGGGATCATCTCTTGCATGTACCGCCGTGAGAGCCCTTCAAGCTCACGACGCGAGAGCGAGTAGGGGTCGACGGTCACGCCGCCCTTGCCACCACCATAGGGCAGACCCACGAGAGCACATTTCCAGCTCATCCAAATGGCGAGGGCTCCGACCTCTCCGACGTCGACGCTGGGCGCGAACCGCGTGCCGCCCTTCGTCGGGCCAAGCGTCAGATGGTGTTGAACCCGATAGCCGTTGAACACCTCAATGCTGCCGTCATCGCGATGGATCGGGCATGACACTGCAATGGCGCGCTTTGGCATGAAGATGCGCTCGCGCTCATCGGCAGGCATCTGCAGCTGATCAGCCACCACGTCGAATTGACGACGGGCCATTTCAAAGACTGGCCCACTGTAGAGTCCGTGATTGCTCATTTCAGCGCCTTGTTGGCTGTTCGCGGAAAGCCGGGCGGCATTGTGGGGCGCTGAGCTCAGTCCTTGCGCGTTAGGCCACCCTGACCGGATGAGCATCACGCGTCACGCTAAATATGTCTAGACATTTGCGGCGTAAGCGGCAGCATGGGGCTTCCGGCGCCAAGGCCGGTGGCAACAAATCGGGGCCGTGAATGTCACTCCGCGCCATGTCTTTTGCGTTCAGCTGCATCTTCTCGTCTGTGGCACTCTGCCTGGGCCCCCTGTCCGCCGAAGCGGCGCATGCCGAGCAGCCATCGTTCGAGACGCAGATCGTCAAACAGCATCGGATCAGTGACCCCGTCTTTTCGCCTGATGGGTCGAAGGCGGCGTTCGTCGTCAGCGAGCCGTCGGACGGCAAGAAGCGGCACGCCAGCATCTGGTTGTTCGAGACCGGCGCCGGAAAGGCGCGCAAGCTCACTGCCGGGCCCAACGACAGCCGCCCGCGCTGGTCACCCGATGGCCGGGCGCTTGCCTTCATCTCCAAGCGGGGGGACGCCAAGTCGCAGGTGTACCTGCTGCCCATGAATGGCGGCGAGGCCGACCCGGTCACCGACGCCAAGGGCGGCGTCACCACCTTCGAATGGTCCCCCACCGGCAGCTCTTTGGCGTACCTGACCCAGGATCCCGCGCCCACCGTCTCCGACGAGGATACGGGTGACGATGAGGTGGTGGCCAGCGAGGGCTACCAGCCTAACAGGCTGATGATCCGCGACCTGACCGCCAGGACTGACCGACGCCTGCTAGAGGCCGATCACTGGGCGGTCGCGATGTTTTCCTGGACCCCTGACGGACAGGGGATGGTCGTCTCGGCGACCGACAAGTTTGAGCCCGAAGGCGTGATCAATCGCCTTTTCCTCGTCTCCTCCGGAGGCGCGGTGCGCGAGATCGGCCAGATGCACGGCGTCGAGTTCGCCAACCTCAAGACATCGCCCGATGGACGCTCGGTCGCCTACGTCGCGTCAGGCGATGGCCCGATGCCTCATGACCTTTACGTCCAGCCAATCAGCGGTGGGCCTGCGCGCAATCTGACCGGCAAAGGCAGCCTCGCAAACATCGATCGACCCGTCGTCGATGTCGTGTGGACCGCTCGCGACACGATCGGATTCACCACCCAGCACGGCTTTGGCAGCGAAGTCCATTCCGTCTCGGTTTCGGACGGCCGCGCCAGCGTGCAGAAGCGCTTCAAGGATCACGCGCTGGGCGCCTGGTCGGCCTCAGGGCCTCGGATGATCTACGTCAAGTCGTCGGCGGTTGACCCCGGCGAGGTCTGGGTCCTGGCGAACGGCCGCGAGCAGATGGTGACAAGTCTGCACGCGGGCTTCCCACAACTCGTCGCCCCACGGCTGATCACCTATCCCGGCGCGGACGGATTGGAGATCGAGGCAGCCCTGTTCACCCCGCAGGGCGTCAGTTCCCCCATGCCGCTGGTGGTATTGGCGCATGGCGGACCCACCGGTCGCTGGAGCCACAGCGTCAACGACTGGGCGCAGCTGCTGGTGCGCGAAGGGGTGGCGGTCCTCGCGCCCAATATCCGCGGCTCGGTCGGATACGGCTATGATTTCGTCAAATCCATCCGCGCCGACTGGGGCGGCGGCGACTTTCGGGATATCCTGGCCGGCGTCGACCATGTCATCGCCGAGGGCGTCGCCGATCCAGATCGGCTGGCCATCGGCGGCTGGTCGTACGGCGGCTACATGAGCGCCTGGGCGGTAACCCAGACCCAGCGCTTCAAGGCCGCCGTCGTCGGGGCCGCGATGCTCGACCTGCGCACCCAGTGGGGCGCCGAAGAGGCCGAGATCATCCCCTACGACACCTGGTACATCGGCACGCCCTGGGACAGCCCCGAGACCTTCGAGCGCTTGTCGCCGATCACCCATGTGAAGAACGTGACCACGCCGACCCTCCTGCTTGTGGGGGAGGACGACACTGTCGACCCGGTGGTCCAGAATTGGCAGTTCTTCCGCGCGCTGCGGATGAACGGGGTCAAGTCCGAGCTCGTGCTCTATCCGCGCGAGGGGCACCGGATCACAGAGGAAGCGCACGTGCGCGACCTGCACCAGCGGATGACCCGCTGGCTCGTGGATCACGTGAAGGCGAAGTGAGCCGCCTCAGCGCTCGCGGGTGCGAGTCGGTGTGAACGAGGCCACGAGATCATAGCTGTGGCCCGGGAAGGTCTGCCGAACGCAGGTCACGCCCGTGCCATCGCGCCAGGTCCGACGCTCCAGCAGCAGGCAGGGGGTGCCTGGGTCGATGTCCAGCAGCCTTGCGGCGTCCTTGGTCGCGCCGACCGCCGAGATGTGGTGCTCGGCCGCCGTCCAGGGGACGTGATCGAGCAGCCATGTGCCCGGCGGGGTGATCGCGAAATCCGTCTCGGCGGCGTCCGGCACGGCGGCCAGGCTGATCAACCGCTCCTCGAGCGAGAAGGGTCGGTTGTCGGCCTTGTGCAGGCACTGCAAGGCCAGCAGGTTGCCATCGCCGGCCAGGTCCAACTCGTCGAGCTTGCCGCGGAGCGGCTTTCGCTCGGTGCGCTTCAGCAGTTCGTAGGTATAGGCTTGCCCCCGCTGCAGGATTTCCGCCTGGATGTCGGGGATGTCCAGGATCGCCGACTGGATCGGCGGCCGGGCGACGAAGGATCCCGCGCGCCGGCGGCGGACCACCAGTCCCTGGCTCGCCAGTTCGGTGATCGCCTTGTTCACCGTCATCCGCGAGCAGCCGTACTCGGCCATCAGTTCGTGCTCGAAGGGAATGCGGTCGCCGGGACGCCAGGCGCCCGACAGAATCTGCCTTTCGATGCTCGTGCGGATGCGCTCGTGAAGCGTCGATGGGCCCTCGCCGCTGTCGACCTCTTTGCGGGCTTTCTTCACGCTAGGATGGTCTCCAGGGCGCGGCGGTAACGCTTGAGGATCTTCGCGCGTTGCGCGTGCTGTCCACCGTCTACCACCCGGCGACCCCGTCGCCAAACAGCGTTCACCAGCCTGCGTTCGCCGGAGAATATCCAGCTATCGAGGAAGGTTTCGGGCCCGCGGCCGACGAAGGCGGGGTGGTCGCCGTCCAACGCCACGATGTCAGCGCTGGCGCCAAGGCGAAGCGCGCCGCCAGCCCCTGTCGCCTGGGCTCCCCCATCGAGCGCTGCCGCGAAGAGGTCGGCGCCGGTGGAGCTTCCCGCCGCCCGGGCCAGCACGTTGCGCGAGCGTGAGACCAGGCGCTGGGCATATTCCATCATCCGCAATTCCTCGGCCGCGCCGATCAGCACGTTCGAGTCGGTGCCGATGCCAAAACGGCCGCCCTGGCGCAGAAACTCCGGGGCGGGGAACACGCCGTCGCCGAGGTTGGCTTCGGTGATCGGGCACAGTCCGGCCACGGCTCCGCTGCGGGCGATGCCGAGCACTTCGTCGGGCGAGACGTGCGTCGCGTGGATCAGGCACCACCCGCCATCGACAGGGGCGTTGGCCAACAGCCATTCCACCGGCCGGGCCTGCGACCAGGCCAGGCAATCTTCGACTTCCTTTGTCTGCTCGGCGACGTGGATGTGGATCGGCCCGCCGCCGGCCAGCGGGATCAGGGCCGCCAGCTCCTGCGGCGTCACCGCGCGCAGGCTATGGGGGGCGATGCCCACGATGGCGTCCGGCAGTGAGGCTGTGAGGCGACGTCCGGCCCCGACCAATTCGGCAAAGTCGTCGAGGCCGGTGATGAAGCGGCGCTGGCCGCTGGTCGGCGGTGAGCCGCCGAAGCCGGCGTGCGCGTAGAAGACGGGCAGGAGGGTCAGGCCGATGCCGGTCTCCTCGGCCGCCGCGACGATCCGCTCGGTGATTTCGGCGGGGTCGGCGTAAGGGGCGCCTGCCGGATCGTTGTGCAGGTAGTGGAACTCGGCGACCCGCGTGAAGCCGCCCTCCAGCATCTCCAGGAAGGCGAAGGCGGTGATCGCCTCGATCTCCTCGGGGCCGCCGCGATCCAGGAAGCGGTACATCACCTCACGCCAAGTCCAGAAGTCGTCCGAGCCCGGCCCACGCGATTCCACCAGACCGGCCATGCCCCGCTGGAACGCGTGACTGTGGACATTCGCCAAGCCAGGCAGCCCTATGGCGTGAGCGTCATCGTCGGCCCGGCGCGGAACGCCGGCCTCGATCCCGGCCACCAGGCCGTCCCGGATCGAGAGCCGCACATCGGCGGCCCAGCCGGAGTCGAGGAGGGCGTGCTCGAACCACATCACCGCGTCGAACGAAAGGTCGTGCTTATCGTCTCTGGTCACTAGACAACCCTAACTGGCCCACGCATATGTCTAGACATTATTGGAGCCAGCGCCAAGCACCCGGCGCCGGATAGCGGAGAGGGGGATGATGCGCTGCGATCGGGTCTGGCGTCACGCTCGTCTTGCCACGCTGGCGAGCGGCCCCCCCGGCCTCGGTGTCGTCGAGGACGGCGTCATCGCCGCCGAGGGCGAGCGCATCGTCTATGCCGGCGGCGCCCCTGAAGCGCCGGCGTTCGACGCGGCCGAGACAATCGACTGCGAGGGCCGTTGGATCACCCCGGGCCTGATCGACTGCCATACCCACCTGGTCTACGCCGGCGACCGCGCGCGCGAGTTCGAGATGCGCCTGGCCGGCGCCAGCTACGAGGAGATCGCCCGCGCGGGCGGCGGGATCGTCTCGACCATGAAGGCGACGCGAGAGGCGTCCGAAGACGAGCTGGTCGCCGCCGCGCTCCCTCGCCTCGATGCGCTGATGGCGGAGGGCGCCACCACCGTCGAGGTCAAGTCCGGCTACGGTCTGTCGCTGCCCGACGAGCTGAAGCAACTGGGCGCCGCCCGCCAGCTGGGCGAGGCCAGGCCGGTCTCGATCGCCACCACCCTGCTTGGGGCCCATGCCCTGCCGCCGGAGTTCGCCGGTGACGCCGACGGCTACATCGACCACGTCTGCGACGCCATCATCCCGCGGGCCGCTGCGCTCGGGCTCGCGGACGCGGTCGACGCCTACTGCGAAGGCATCGGCTTTTCGCCAGCTCAGACCGAGCGTGTCTTCCGGACGGCCAAGGCCCACGGGCTGCCGGTGAAACTGCATGCCGAGCAGCTGTCCAACCTCGGCGGCGCGGCGCTGGCCGCGCGCTACGGCGCATTGTCGGCGGACCATCTAGAGTATCTCGACGAAGACGGGGTGCGCGCCATGGCCGCGGCTGCGACCGTGGCGGTGCTGTTGCCGGGCGCCTACTATTTCCTGCGCGACACGCGCCCGCCGCCGATCGAGCTGCTGCGCCGCCATGGCGTGCCGATGGCGCTGGCTACCGACTGCAACCCCGGCACCTCACCACTGACTTCGCTCCTTCTGGTCATGAACATGGGCGCGACGCTGTTCCGCCTGACCGTCGACGAGTGCCTGGCAGGTGTCACGCGCGAGGCGGCGCGGGCGCTCGGGTTGCAGGCCGAGGTCGGGACGCTCGAGGCCGGCAAGCGCTGCGACCTGGCGATCTGGGACATCGAGCGGCCGGCAGAACTGGTTTATCGCATGGGGTTCAACCCGCTCCATGCCCGCGGGTGGAGAGGATCGTGACGGCGGTAAGGCTTGGAGTAGCGGAGCCCTCGCTGGCCGACTGGCGGGCAGTGTGGCGCGGTGCGGCGGTGCGGCTCGATCCGTCCGCCATGGCGGCGATTGAGGCCAGCGCCGCCGCCGTCGACCGCATCCTGGCTCACGGCGAGCCGGTCTATGGGATCAACACCGGCTTCGGAAAGCTGGCCAGCGTGCGCATTGATGCGCCCGATCTGGAGCGCCTGCAGCGCAACATCGTGCTCTCGCACGCCGCCGGCGTGGGCGAGCCGGCGCCGGCTGGCGTCATCCGCCTGTTGATGGCGCTGAAGCTGGCCAGCCTGGCGCAGGGCGCCTCCGGCGTGCGCCCGCAGACGATCAAACTGATGGCGGCGATGCTGAAGAAGGGGCTGGTCCCGGTTGTGCCAGGGCAGGGCTCGGTCGGCGCATCCGGCGATCTCGCGCCGCTGGCGCACATGGCCGCGGCGATGATCGGGGCCGGCGAGGTGCTGGTCGGCGACACCCGTCTGCCGGCCGGCCGCGCGCTCGCCGAGGCGGGTCTTCAGCCCCTGACCCTGGGTCCCAAGGAAGGGCTGGCTCTCCTCAACGGCACGCAGTTCTCCACCGCCTGCGCCCTGGCCGGGCTGTTCGAGGCCGAGCGGCTGTTCCAGTCGGCGCTGATCACCGGCGCGCTGTCCACCGAGGCGGCCAAAGGATCCGACACCCCCTTCGATCCGCGTATTCACCGCCTGCGCCGTCACCGCGGGCAGATCGAGGCGGCGGGGGCTCTGCTGCGATTGATGGCCGGCTCGGCCATTCGCGCCTCGCACCTGAGGAACGACGAGCGCGTGCAGGATCCCTACTGCCTGCGCTGCCAGCCTCAGGTTATGGGGGCGGCGCTGGACGTGCTGCGTCAGGCCGGCGCCACGCTGCAGGCAGAGGCGGCGGGCGTGTCAGACAATCCGCTGATCTTCTCCGACACGGACGAAGCCCTGTCGGGCGGTAACTTCCATGCCGAGCCGGTGGCCTTTGCGGCGGACATGATCGCGCTCGCTGTCTGCGAGATAGGCTCGATCGCCGAACGCCGCATCGCCATGCTGGTCGATCCCGCCCTCTCGGGGCTGCCCGCCTTCCTGACCCCGCACCCTGGGCTCAACTCCGGCTTCATGATCCCGCAGGTGACCGCCGCGGCCTTGGTGTCGGAGAACAAGCAGCGGGCCTATCCGGCCAGCGTCGATTCCATCCCGACCTCGGCCAACCAGGAGGATCACGTCTCGATGGCCGCCCACGGCGCGCGGCGCCTGCTTGCCATGGTCGAAAACGCCGACGGGGTGATCGCCATCGAGCTGCTGGCGGCCGCCCAAGGGTGCGACTTCCACGCGCCGTTGACGTCCAGCCAGCCGCTGGAGGCTGTTCGCGCCGCCTTACGGGAGCGCGTGCCGATGTTGCAGGAGGACCGCTTCTTCCACCCCGACCTGCAGG
>CAMLRH010000092.1 GCA_946482375.1 uncultured Caulobacteraceae bacterium
CGGACTCTTGAACACTTGCGCGAAGTCGAGCCGGGTGCGCGCCCACAGCTGGACCAGCGCCGTCCGCCGATCGAAGCGCGGCGCCGGCAGCCGGCCGAGCGGCGCCGGCGGCGGAACGTCGGCCGCGGCGGCGGCCTCCAGCTTCTGCTTCCTCGCCCGCTTGCCGGAGGCGGCGGCCGTATCGAACCGGAAGAAGGCGTAGGCGAGCGCGAGGAACGCCGCCGAGACGACGATGACCCCGACCCGGTTCCAGAGCAGCGCGCCTTCCAGCGCCGGGAGCACCGTGTTGCGCTCGGCCGCCGTCCAGTACTTCGTCACCAGCGCGTAGGACGAGAAGCCCAGCGGATCGAGGACGGCGAAGCGCTCGTACTCCGGCCGCGACAGCATGATGCCGCCGATGATCCACAGCACCATCAGCACCACCACGCCGACATAGGTCAGCCCCATCGAGCGGGTGACGGTGGCGAGGCTGAAGAACAGCGCCGCGCTGAAGAGGAGGCCCGGCAGCGCCAGCGCGAAGTAGGAGTAGAGGTAGGCGTTCCCCATGAACGCCCCGAACCGCTCGTGATCGACCCAGGGCATGAAGGAGCCGACCCACACCGCCAGCGGCACGGCCAGGAACGACAGCGCCGCCGCGGTGAAGGCGCCGGCGAAGCGCCCGTAGAGGTAGTCGAACTTGCTGATGCGGGTCGCCCGCACGATCGGGCCGTAGCCGGTCTCGTCGTCGCGGACGATGACGTTGGCGACGAAGGCCGTCGTCACGAACATGTAGAAGAGCGTGAAGGTCAGATGGATGACGGCGAGCGCGAACGGGCCGTTCTTGTGGTCGTTGGGCCCAAGCCCGCCGACGCTGATCTGCTCGATGGTCGTGGCGCCGAAGGTCAGCAGGAAGAAGATGATCGCCACCACCCAGAAGACGGGCTGGCGGATCTGGTAGCGGAACTCGAAGGCCGCGATCTTGCCGAACATGGGATCAGGCGGCGACGCGGGTGTTGGACAGGGTGGTGAAGTAGACGTCCTCCAGCCCGCCCTCGACGGCCGAGAAGCCCTTGCCCGGGTCCTTGTCGGCGATGACGTGGATCACCGTGCGGCCGGCGAACAGGCGGGTGGAGATGACCTGGTATTTCGCCCGGTGGTCTTCCAGCTCGGCCTTGTCGATGGTCTTCATCCAGATGCGGCCGGAAAGCTGGCTGACCAGCTCGGCCGGCGCGCCTTCCTTCACGATCCTGCCGTCGCAGATGATGGCCATGGCCGGGCAGAGGTCGGAGACGTCTTCGACGATGTGGGTCGAGAGGATGACGACGACGTTTTCGCCGATCTCGGCCAGCAGGTTCAGGAAGCGGTTGCGCTCCTCCGGGTCGAGGCCGGCGGTGGGTTCGTCGACGATGATCAGGCGCGGGTCGCCGATCAGGGCCTGGGCGATGCCGAAGCGCTGGCGCATGCCGCCGGAAAAGCCGGCCAGCGCCTTCTTGCGCACGTTCCACAGGTTCACCTGGTTGAGCAGCGCCTCGACGGTGTCCTTGCGCTCGCGGGCGTTGGAGACGCCCTTCAGCACCGCCATGTGGTCGAGCATGTCGTAGGCCGACACGCGCGGGTAGACGCCGAAATCCTGCGGCAGGTAGCCGAGCACGCGGCGCAGCTGTTCGGGCTCCTTCAGCACGTCGATGTCGCCGAAGCGCAGGTAACCGCTGGTCGGCGCCTGCAACGTCGCGATGGTCCGCATCAGCGTCGACTTGCCGGCGCCGTTGGGGCCGAGCAGGCCGTACATGCCACGCTGGATGGTGAGGCTCACCTCGTTCAGCGCCCGAACGCCGTTTGGATAAACGTGGGTGAGGTTCTCGATGATCAGCATGGCGATCCCGACAGTCCTTTGGGCCCCCGCGGACCGTCATGCCCGCCACGTCACCATACGCCAAGTGAAAGAAAGTTCAGCCAACGGCCGTTTAGGAGTAGCAATCCGGGCATGACCGAGTTCGTCGTTCCCCCACCCGAACGTCCGGCCGTGCCCGTCGAAGGTTCCCCCGCCACCTTCCCGGTGCGCCGCATCTACTGCGTCGGTCGCAACTACGCGGCCCACCGCGCCGAGATGGGCGGCGACGACCGCGAGCCGCCCTTCTTCTTCTCGAAGCCCGCCGACGCCATCGTCCCGCCGGGCCATCATGTCCCCTACCCGCCGGCCACCGCCAACCTGCATCACGAGATCGAGCTGGTCGTGGCGATCGGCGTGGGCGGCACGGTGTTCGGCTACGCGGCGGGCGTGGACCTGACGCGCCGCGATCTGCAGGCGCAGGCCAAACAGAAGGGCCACCCCTGGGACGCGGCCAAGGGTTTCGACGCCAGCGCGCCGGTCTCGGCCATCCGACGGGATGTCCCGCCGCCAACCGGCCACATCCGGCTGTCGGTGAACGGTGAGCTCAGGCAGGACGCGCTGGTCACCGACATGATCTGGAACGTCGAGGAGATCGTCGCCGAAGCGGGCAAGCTGTGGCGGCTGGAAGCCGGCGACCTGATCTTCACCGGTACGCCGGAGGGCGTCGGCCCGCTCGAACACGGCGACCTCGTCGAAGGTCAGGTGGAAGGCGCCGGGCGCCTCGCCTTCAAGATCATCTGATGAGCCTCATTCTCCATTCCGCCTGGCGCGCCTCGGCGCCTTATCGGGTGCGGATCGCGCTGAACCTCAAGGGGCTGGCCTACGACTATGCCCCCGTGAACCTGGCCGCCGGCGACCAGCGTGAGGACGTCTACAAGGCCGTGAACCCGCAGATGCTGGTGCCAACGCTTGAAGCCGATGGCCGCCTGCTGACCCAGAGTCTCGCCATCATCGAGTGGCTGGACGAGACCCATCCGGAGCCGCCGCTGCTGCCTCGCCACCCCTTCGACAGGGCGGCGGTTCGTGCGATGGCCGGGATCATCGCCTGCGACATCCACCCGGTTAACAACCTGCGCATTCTCAAGGCGCTCGCCGCCATGGGTCAGGACGAAGCGGCGCGGAACGAGTGGGTCACCCGCTGGATCACCGAGGGCTTCGACGCGCTGGAGCCGATGGTCAGCCAGCACGGCAAGGGCTGGAGCTTTGGCGATGCGCCGACGCTGGCCGACTGCTGCCTGATCCCGCAGGTCTACAATGCGCGGCGGTTCGGGGTGGACCTGGGCCCCTGGCCTGCGATAACAGCGGTTGTCGATGCTGCGGCGCAGCATCCGGCTTTCGCCGCCGCTCATCCGAACCGGCAACCCGACGCGCAGAAATAGAGAGACTGGGCATGCTTGACGAACTCAAGACCAACAACCGCGCCTGGTCGATGCAGAAGACCGAGGTTGATCCGGACTTCTTCAAGCGTCTGGAGGCCCAGCAGAGCCCGCAGTACCTGTGGATCGGCTGCGCCGACTCCCGCGTCCCGGCCAACGAGATCGTCGGCCTCGACCCCGGCGAGCTGTTCGTCCACCGCAACGTCGCCAACCTCGCCCCGCCGCAGGACGCCAACTACCTGTCGGTGCTGCAGTTCGCGGTCGACGTGCTGAAGATCAAGCACGTCATCGTCGTCGGCCACTACGGCTGCGGCGGTATCGCGGCGGCCATCGACGGCAAGCGCCGGGGTCTCGTCGACCACTGGCTGCACCCGATCCGCGAAACCTACGAGGCACACCGCGACGAGCTCGAGGCCCTGGAAGGGCAGGAGATGCTCGACCGGCTGTGCGAGCTCAACGTCGTCCACCAGGTGAAGAACGTCGCCTCCGACATCTTCGTGCAGGACGCCTGGGCGCGGAGCCAAAACCTCAGCATCCATGGCTGGGTCTATCGTCTGGGCACCGGGCTGGTGAACGACCTCGGCGTCACCGTCGGCGGGCCGGAGGACTACGATCAACTCTGCAAGGCGATCCGAAGCTAGAGCACGCGCGTTGTTGACCTGAACTTTGCCGGGGTTCATTCCTCCCCGCGAACTGGTTTCGGGAGAAACAATCATGCGCGTCGGCGTGCCAGCGGAGATCAAACCCGGCGAGCATCGGGTCGGCCTCACCCCAACCGCCGCGCGCGAATACGCCGCCCAGGGGCATGAGGTCATCGTCGAGCGCGGCGCCGGACTGGGCGCGGGCTACTCCGACGAAGCCTACGTCCGGGCCGGCGCGACGCTGGCGCCGGACGCCGACGCGGTCTTTCGCGACGCCAGGCTGATCGTGAAGGTGAAGGAGCCGCAGGAGGTCGAGTGGAAGCGGCTCACCGCTGACCACATCCTCTTCACCTACCTCCACCTCGCGCCCGATCCGGAACAGGCCAACGGCCTGCTGGACAGCGGTTGCGCGGCCGTCGCCTACGAGACCGTCACCGATGACCGGTGCGGCCTGCCGTTGCTGGCCCCGATGTCCGAGGTCGCCGGCCGCATCGCCGTCTTCTCGGCCGCCGAGACCCTGCTCAAGCACAACGGCGGCATGGGGCTGCTGCTCTGCGGCGTGCCGGGCGTGCCGCCGGCGCGGGTGGCGGTGCTGGGGGGCGGCGTCGTTGGCATGAACGCCGCCCGCATGGCCGTGGGCTTAAACGCCGAGGTCGTGGTGGTGGAGCGGTCGATCCCGCGCATGCGCGAGCTGGACGACATGTTCCTCGGCCGTGTGCTGACCCGCTACTCGACCCTCGACGCCATCGAGGAGGAGATCCTGAAGGCCGACGTCGTCATCGGCGCGGTGCTGACCGCCGGGGCCGCCGCGCCCAAGCTCGTCAAGCGCGAGCACCTGTCGAAGATGAAGCCGGGCTCGGTGCTGGTCGACGTCTCCATCGACCAGGGCGGCTGCTTCGAGACCAGCCACCCGACAACCCATGCCGAGCCGACCTACACGGTCGATGGTGTCGTCCACTACTGCGTCGCCAACATGCCGGGAGCCGCGCCCCGCACCTCCTCCGAAGCGCTGGTCCATGCGACCCTGCCGTTCGGGCTGGCGCTGGCCAACCATGGGCTCGAGGCGTTGAGCCGCGACCCGCACCTCGCCAGGGGCCTGAATGTCCTGAAGGGCGAGGTCACCCACCCCGCCGTCGCCGAGGCGCTGGGCAAGCCCTTCACCGACCCGTTCGGCGTTTGGTAGCCGTCATCCTCGGGCTTGTCCCGAGGACCCATAATCGAGGCGCTTTGAGAGTTTGCGCAGAGGGTGGCCAACCTACAGCCACCTCCTGCATCGCCAGCGTTTATGGGTCCCAGGCACAAGGCCGAGGATGACGACGTGAGAGCGCGCCTCACGTCGCCACTTGAAACTAACGCTGCAGTGCAGCATGAATGGCTGAGGCGGTCCCCATTTCGGGGCCAAGAGGGAACAGGGGTGTAACGCCCCGGCTGTGCCCGCAACTGTAAGCGGCGAGGGCCGCGCCAGTCCGCCCACGCAATGGGCGGCGCCACTGGGAAACCGGGAAGGCGAGGCGCGATCTTATGACCCGCGAGCCAGGAGACCTGCCGCCGCCGTCGCTCGTCCGGGGTCCGGGTTCAGACCATCGGCGCGGGAAGGCTCTCCTTCCGTAGCAGCGACCGCCGGCCGGCGCGCCGGTGTGTGTCGCTGAACCCAACCGCCTCGCGGCGCCGCGCGGGCTCCTGATGGAGACCACGCACCATGCGCAAGTTGCTGCTCGCCGCCAGCTGTCTGGCCGCCCTTCCCACCGCCGCCTTTGCGGTGACCGAGGTCGATGAAGTCATCGTCACCGCCACCCGCCTGCCGACCGCCGCCGAGGACATCCCCGGCGTGCGCATCATCGACGAAGAGGACATCGACGCCCTTCAGGCCGTTTTCGCCATCGACGCTCTGGAGACGATTCCGGGTGTGTCTGTCTTTCGCAACGGCGGCGCGGGCAGCGCCACCGCGATCCGCCTGCGCGGCGCCGAGACCGACAAGACGCTGGTCCTGATCGACGGCGTGCCGGTGAACGACCCGTCCCTGCCCGACGGCGGCTTCGACCTTTCCGTCATCGACGTCGCCGATATCGAACGCATCGAGGTGCTGGCCGGACCGCAGGGTTCGATCTGGGGCTCCGACGCCATCGGCGGGGTCGTCGCCTTCGCCACCCGCGAACTCGACGGGTGGCGCGCCCAGGCCGAGTTCGGCGGCCACGACACGATGCGCGGGTCGGCGGCCTGGGGGATGGCGCGCGAAGACGGCGCCGTCGGCGTCTCGGTCTCGGCGTTCAGCACCGATGGCGTCTCGGCCGTCGCGGCGGGCACGGAAGCCGACGGCTTCGACCTCTGGACCGCGACGCTGAACGGACGGCGCCGCCTGGGCCCGGTCGAGATCGACGGCCGCCTCCGCTACGCGAGTTCCGAGGTGGAGCAGGATGGCTACGACGACTTCTTCGTCTTCGGCGACACCCCCGCCTGGTACGAGACGCAGTCCTGGTCGGGCTTCCTGCGCGGCCGGGCGAACGCCCTTGGGCTGGCCCACACCATCAGCCTGAGCGCCTACGACATATCCCGCGAGAGCCACTCCGTGTTCTCGTCGGCGTACGAGGCGGATCGCCGTGTCTGGCGCTGGCAGGCGGCGCGAGGCGCGCCGGCCGACCCGTTCGCCTTCGTGGTCGGCGCCGAGCGCGAGGACATCTCGGCGGTCCTCTCCGAGGGGGAGGCCGACCAGGGCGCGACCTCGGTGTTCGGCGTGCTGCGGTGGCGGCCGATCGAACGCTTGAGCCTCAACGGCAGCCTGCGCCACGACAATCCGGACGAGTACGAGGGCGAAACCACGGCCCGTGTCTCCGCCGCCTATGACCTGGGCTTCGGCTTCACCGCCTCCGCCGCCTGGGGTCAGGGCTTCAAGACCCCGACCATCAGCCACACCGTCTGCGACTTCTGCTGGCCGGCCGGGCCGTCGACGGACCTGACGCCCGAGCGCGCCGAGGGCTGGGACATGCGCCTGGCATGGCGGTCGGAGGACGGCCGCTTCTCGGGCGATGTCACCGGCTACCGCCTGACCGTCGAGGACCAGATCGCCTACACCGGCCGCTACGTGAACCTCGAGAAGACACGCACGGACGGGATCGAGGCCCAAGCCGAGGCCCGGTTGACCGATAGCCTGAGCCTGCGCGCAACCTATGCCTGGACCGACGCTATCGACGACGTGACCAAGCTGGAGCTCTACCGGGCGCCGGAACACTCCGGGTCGATCGGTCTCGGCTGGCAGCGGGGGCCGGCGCAGGCGCTGCTCACCCTCCGCGCCGAAAGCGAGCAGGCCGACATCGACCCGGCCCTGTTCTCGCGATCCGGGCGCGAAGGCTTCGTCACCGCCGACCTCGCCGGCTCATACGAGATCGGCGACGGCGTCGAGCTCACCGGCCGCGTCGAGAACCTGAACGACGAGGAGTTCCAGGAAGTGCTCGGCTACGGCGAGCCTGGACGGACGGCCTACGTCGGCATCCGCTTCAGGCGCTAGGCTTGCCCTTACCCCCGCTCATCCCCGCGAAAGCGGGGACCCAGGTTTGTTATCGTAAGGCGCGAGGGTGTCAGAAAAAGCCTGGGTTCCCGCTTTCGCGGGAATGAGCGGAAACTAAGCGGCCCAGGTGGCGTCGAGGGCCTCCGGGTCCTCGATGGCCATGCCGTCCCAGTCGAGTTCGGGCGGCGGGCTGGAGGCGGCGGCGATTACCGCCGACAGCTCGGCCGCGGAGGTGACGCCGACCAGCACCGCCGTCGCTTCCTTCCGCGACAGGGCGAAGCCCAACGCCGCCTGCAGCGGATCGGAGCGGCCTTCCGCGATCAATCGCCGGACGCGCGAGATCCCCGCGCCGCGCAGCGCCGTCGGGATGCGGTCGGGCGGCAGGAAGAGCAGGCCGTGCAGGAAGATGGAGCGCAGCTGTACTTCCACGCCCAGGCTCGCGACCTCCTCCAGCGTGCCGTCCACCAGCAGCCGCTGGTCGAGCAGGCTGGCGGGCGCCTGGATGATGTCGGGCTTGTAGCGCCGCGCCATGCCGACCGGATCGTCGGAGGCGTGGACGGAGACGCCGATCTTGGCGAACAGGCCCTCGTCGCGCAGCTGCTGCAGCCGCTGCCACAGCGCCGCGCCCATGGGGCTGAAAAGCTCGCCGGCGTGCTGGACGACGATGGCGTCGGCGCGAGCGAGTCCCAGCCGCTTCAGCGCCGCCCGGGCCTCGGCTTCCACGAAGTCCGGTCCGCGGTCGCCGCGCACGGCGCCCAGCGTCACCCGGAACGGCGCCGGCTTGGGCATCAGCTGGCCGAGCAGCGATTCCGCCGCGCCGTAGATGCCCGAGGTGTCGAGCACCGACAGGCCGGCGCGCTGCGCCACCTGGAAGATGGCCCGCGTTTCCGCTTCCGGCGTGCGGCCGCGCGGGGGGGGCGCGGCGCCGAGGCCGAACTGGGCGGCCGCCAGGCCGAGTTTGGGAAGGGTCGGGCTCATGGGAATCCGGCGAAAGGTTGTGGCGGGCGCCGCAGCAGGGACTCGAGCAGCCCCTTGGCGGTCATGGCGGGAATGATGTGGGCGTAGGTCGCGATCAGCCTGGCCATCTCGGCTTCGCCATGGGCGGCGCTGATGGCGTGTGGACCGACGACGATGAAGCCGGCGGCGGCCATCTCCCGCAGCCACAGCCCCTCGAGCTGGGGCGCGGCGAACAGCGGCGCGGGCAGGGTCGGGTCGCCGTCGAGGGCGAAGAAGCGCTCGGCGCCGGAGGCCTCGATGATGCGGCCGACCTCCGCCTGCAGCTCGGCCCCCAGCACGCGCAGCTGCGGCGCGACGGGATATTCGGCCAGCACGTGCAGCGTCGCCGCGGCGGCGGCCAGCGACTCCGGCCGGGCGGCGGGCAGGTCCTCGTCATCCAGTTCGGCCACGAGACTCTTCAGCCCTGCGACGGCGCCGAGCGAACGGCCATTGGCCAACGCCGCGCCATGGACGGAAAGGTCGGGCAGCACGCCGCTCATCCCCTGTGCGCCGTTCTCGTGAACGCGGAAGGCGGACGCGCCCTCGTCGAAGATCAGCAGCGCCCTGGCGGCGTCGGCGAGTTCGCGGGCGGCGGTGAGGTCCGCTGGGTCGGCGCCCAGCGGGTCGATGACGACGGCGGCGAGGTCTTCGGTCTCGTCGAATGGCCCAGCCGGCGGCGAGCAGGCCAGCACGCGGCGCTTGCCGGTGACCAGCCGCGCGGCGGCGATCGCCGCGGGCAACGCCTGCGACTCGGCGGCGGTGAAGCGGACGGCCTCGGCGGCGGGCAGCAGGGAAATCAGCGCCTCGGCAGCCGCA